>JBGQJH010000418.1:0-2868 GCA_041498935.1 Pyrinomonadaceae bacterium
AGAGCGATGATACGAAGTGAGGTGGACAACGATCACTAAGCGGGCTCGACGGCTTCCGCGAGGTTCGCGATGGCGGTGATTAGTTCTTCGGGCTGGACCGGGTTCGGCACAAACATATTAAAGCCGGCGGAGAGTGCGCGGGCGCGATCCTCGACGGGCACGTAAGAAGTCAATGCTACAGCCGGAATTTGTCCCCCGTTATCCCTTCAAGCGCTCGCATCTTGCCGATAAGTGCTTATTCGGCAAATGCCTTTTCTAAACCTAATGCCAGCGCCTGACATTCTAGCGAGGTTCCTCGATTGAAACTAGCGATTTCAATTTCTTCCGGCAAGAGAATTCATGACATTTCTGTGTCTTTCAGTGTGCCTGTTTTCACTGGTTGGCAGTTACGAATCTCGGGGCCCCAACTTTTACGAAACTATTACCGACGGATTTCTGATTCGGGATTACGATTTTGGCAGTCCGCGCCGGCGTTTGCTTCAATTGGTTTCAATCGCCCTCGATTGCAGTCTTACTACCGGCGAAAAGGAGCGCACGATGAGAGTTCTATTGATCAACCCGGAATTTCCTGATACGTATTGGAGTTTTCGTCATGCGCTGCCGTTTGAGCGCAAGCGCTGTGCTTTCCCGCCGCTGGGGCTGCTGACTGTCTCGGCGCTGTTGCCAGAGTCGTGGGAGCGGCGACTGGTTGACTTGAATGTGCGCGCGCTGAAATCTTCCGCCATCGATTGGGCGGACATGGTTTTTGTTACCGGCATGCTGGTGCAAAAAGAGTCTTTGCATGAGGTCGTCAGGCGATGTAAGGCCCGCGGCAAACGGGTCGTCCTTGGCGGCCCGTACGTCACCACCACGATCGAAGACTTGCCGGCGGTTGATCACATTTTTCTCGGTGAAGCTGAAACGACGTTGCCGCGCTTTATTGAAGACCTCGAACGAGGCGAGGCAAAGCCGAGTTACCAGGCTGCGGAACGGCCGCCTCTGGCCACGACGCCGGTGGCCGACTTTCACCTGGCGGACATGAAGCGTTACAGCGCGATGTCAGTGCAGTATTCGCGTGGCTGTCCTTTCAACTGTGAATTCTGCGACATCATCGAAATCTACGGGCGCGTCCCACGGACAAAAAGCAATCAACAGATACTGGCCGAGCTTGACGCGCTGCTACGTCTGGGTTGGCGCGGCACCGTCTTCATCGTCGACGATAATTTCATAGGCAACAAGAAGAACGTCAGGCGACTACTGCCCGAACTCACTGCGTGGCAGGAGAAAAACGGCCATCCCTTTTCGCTCCTGACTGAGGCCAGCATAAATCTTGCTGACGACGGTGAACTGCTCAGCGAGATGCAGCGCGCCGGCTTCCGCCGTGTCTTTCTGGGTATTGAAACTCCGGTTGAGGAGAGTCTCAAAGAAGCCCAGAAGTCACAGAACCGCGGCAACCTGCTCGCGTCAGTTAAGAAAATTCAGAGTTATGGGATGGAAGTGATGGCCGGCTTCATCGTCGGCTTTGATAACGATCCGGAAGACATCTTTGAGCGCCAGATCGACTTCATTCGGGAGAGCGCCATACCGCTGGCAATGGTCGGTTTACTCACCGCGCTTCCCGATACGCAACTGTGGCGGCGGTTGCAGAAAGAGGGACGTTTGCTGGGCGAAAGCTCGGGAAACAATACCAACTGCGCGCTAAACTTTGTGCCCAGGATGGACCCCGCGCGCCTGGTCGCAGGCTACCAATCAATCATGCGTACGATTTACAAGCCCAGCGAATACTATCAGCGGGCGCTCGATTCACTTAAGCGGACAGCACAACATATTCCTGAACCGACTCGCCTGAAGATCGTTAGCGGTCTAGCCGCATTCATTCGCCTGACGCTCAAGCTGGGGGTGTTGGATCGAGAGCGCAAAGAATTCTGGCGCTTCCTCGCGCTCACCGTCCGCAGGCATCGCGACCAGTTGCCGCAATCGATGCGATTAGCAGCCATGGGTTATCACTTTCGGAAGTTAAATGAGGCGTATGGTAAATGAGCTGAGGTGTTGCTCGGGTCACCGGTGATGCTTGCAATTAGTTCAACCCGTTCAGCCGCTGCAACACTCAAAAACTGTTGCGCTCATCCGTGATGATTTCATAACACCCGCACGAGATTGCTTCCAGGCCGGCGCGATCAAGGACCTTGAGGTGTCCGCGGCGGTAGCGAATCAATTTGCGTTTCTGTAAATCCCCGGCTGCCCGGCAAACGCCCTCACGCCGCACCCCCAACATGCTAGACATAAATTCCTGCGTGATTTGAAACTCATCGCCTCCCATGCGGTCATGCGTCATCAGCAGCCAGCGTGCCAGACGCGCATCCACCGAATGAAACTGATTGCAGATTGCGGACTGTGTGATCTGCGTCAACAATGAGTGGGAGTAGCGTCGCAGCAGGCGCGGCAAAACGTCGCCGTTGTTACACTCCCTGCGAAATGCGGTTGCTTTCATCCTCATGGCTGAGCCGGCGCCCTGCACCACCCCGCGATTCTGCGAAGAGTTAACTCCCATGAAAACACACAAGCCAAGCATGCCTTCCTTGCCCACCAAACCCATCTCAAGCGTAGCGCGCTCGTTGACACCGGCAAGCAGCGAGACAATGCCACTGTTGGGGAAATAGACGTCAGTAATCAAGTCGTTGGGCTGGTAGAGAATCTCTTCGAATACCAGTGGGACTTCTTCCAGGTGACGCTGGAGTGCCTGATAGTCTTTCTTTGGTAGGGAAGCAAGCAGCCGGTTTGCAATGGGTGGACTTTTTGTAGGCAACATCGGGAACTCCGGTATCGGTCGCGTCGTGAAAGACAGCAAACGGCATAAGGAGAAGTTTGCGGAAACGGGTCCCGATGTCG
>JBGQJH010000419.1:0-2857 GCA_041498935.1 Pyrinomonadaceae bacterium
AGACCACTTGCAACATCGGCGTGATCGACGGCGGCACGCGAGCGAATGTTGTCCCTGAAGAAGCTTTTGCTGACTTGCAACTGCGGCTTGTCAGCAAAGCAGGTCCGGTAAAGTCGATGCTTGCAGACGCAGTTGCGGGGCGCGCTGAGATCGAATATTTGTCCGTGCATGAGCCGGTAAGCTTGCAGACGATCGCTGGCTTCGAGCAATGCGTCGTGCGCTTCACTACTGACATTCCATATCTCTCGAAGTGGGGCGCACCGCTGTTGCTTGGCCCGGGATCCATTCTGAACGCGCACACCAATCACGAGTTTGTCGAGAAGCAGGAACTCCACCGAGCGGTAGACCTCTATGCCCGGCTCGTGCGTGCGTTGCTTGCCAGAGAACCCGAGGTCCGCGAGGCAGTGGAAGGAGCGTCAAGATGAAGCTGGCGCTGATTGGTTTTGGCGCGATGGGGCAGTTGGTAGCAAGCCTGGCTCGCGCCGCCGGCGCTGAGATTGGAGCGACGCTAACGTCGAAGGATGCGGCGCGCAGCAGCGAGGAAATGGCGGCACTTCTGCGCGGGCATGACGTGGCAATTGATTTCTCGGAGGGCTCTGCGGTTGTTACTCGGGTTGAAGCGTGCATGCAGGCAGGCGTCCCGCTGGTTCAGGGGACGACCGGTTGGAAGGACCGGGAGGCTGAGGCGCGGCGAATTGTCGGAGAACACGGCGGCGCCCTGGTGTACGGCGCGAACTTTTCCATTGGCGTTAACGTTTTCTACCGGATCGTAACTGAAGCGGCGAAGCTTTTTGCGGGTCTAGATCAGTATGAAGCCTTCATTGAGGAGCAGCACCACTCGCGAAAGCTTGATGCTCCTTCAGGTACGGCGCTAAAACTAAAGAGCTTGATGGCCGACCATCTCAAAGGCCCCATTCCGATCGCGTCAACGCGCGCCGGCCATATTCCTGGCACTCATCGCGTAGGCTTCGATTCCGCCGCCGATCAGATTACGCTGACGCACCTGGCGCGCTCGCGCGAAGGCTTTGCCGCGGGAGCGTTGCTGGCCGCACGCTGGATCATCGGCCGCGAGGGTGTGTTTGAGTTTTCTGATGTGATTGATGAGATACTTCAAAACAGTGATGAGTAATGAGTGATTCGTTTTGAAATAAGAACATGATTTTCCATATATCATTTCTCATTTTTCACTTGCCATTGGATTGATCGCGCGAACCCAAGCGAGCGAGCGCTGACAAAAGTAAATTGCCAATGAAAAATGAAAAATGAGAAATGAGAAATGGAAAATCGTTATGCTGTTCTTCTGGAGGTAATTAAGATGACGACAAGAATCGACTGGCTGCGCGGCTGCGCAACCGCCCTCGTAACTCCGTTTACGTCCGACGGCTCGATTGATGACGAGGCACTGACTCGCCTGATTGAATACCAGTTATCCGGCGGTGTGAAGCTGCTGGTTCCGTGTGGCACGACGGGCGAGAGTGCGACGATGACCGAGGAAGAAGATCAGCGCGTTATCAAACGCACCATTGAACTGGCGCGCGATCGTGCGCGGGTTATTGCCGGAACGGGCAGCAACTCAACCGCCGCTGCTATTGATAACTCAAAGATCGCCGCAGACCTCGGCGCCGACGCAGTTCTCGTAGTCGCTCCTTTCTACAACAAGCCGACGCAGCAAGGTCTGTATGCTCACTTTCGCGCGATTGCGCAGGCCGTCGATCTGCCGATCGTGATTTACAACGTCCCCGGTCGCACCTCCTGCAACATCTCCGCGGAGACGACCCTGCGTCTGGCTCGAGACTGCGAAAACATCACGGCGGTCAAGGAGGCTTCGGGCAACTTGTCGCAGATCATGGAAATTCTGCGCGACCGCCCCGAAGGCTTCCGCGTGCTTTCAGGCGATGATGCGTTGACGTTTCCCATGATTGCGCTGGGCGCTGACGGTTTGATTTCCGTGGCGTCAAACGAAGCGCCGGAGTTGATGGCTGGCATGGTGAACCTGGCGCTGGATGAAAAATGGGATGAAGCACGCGAACTGCACTACCGCCTGCTGCCGTTGATGGAAGTTAACTTTGTCGAGTCGAGTCCCGGGCCGGTCAAAGCCGGGTTAGCGATGATGAACTTGATTGGAGAAAATTATCGCCTGCCGCTCGTTCCCATCCAGGAAAAGAGTCGCGCGCAACTACGCGTAGTGCTCGCCGAGCTTGGCCTATTGAAGGAAGCATCGCATGCCACTCCGTGAACAGATCGAAGCAATCAGCTCTCGCAGCGGGACTGAATTCTCAGCTCAGGATCGCGCGCTATTTGCGGAGTTCAAAACTGCATTGAATCGCGGCGAGATTCGCGCCGCCGAACGCCGGCCGGATGGAACTTGGACGGTCAACACCTGGGTGAAACAGGGCATCCTGGTGGGCTTTCGCATGGGGCGATTGATTGAAATGTCACCGGCGTCATCGTTGCGTTTTTTCGACAAAGATACTTACCCGTTGCGGCCCACCACCGTTGCAGACAACGTCCGCATCGTGCCTGGAGGCTCGAGCATACGCGACGGCGCATACATTGCGCCCGGTGTGGTTTGCATGCCGCCGATGTATGTAAACGTGGGCGCCTACGTCGATGAAGGAACAATGATTGACAGCCATGCGCTCGTAGGATCGTGCGCGCAGATCGGCAAGCGCGTTCACCTGTCAGCCGCGGCGCAAATTGGCGGCGTGCTCGAACCCATCGGCGCGGTGCCTGTAGTTATCGAAGACGATGTGCTGGTGGGCGGTGGCTGCGGAGTTTACGAAGGAACGATTGTTCGCGAACGAGCAGTGTTGGCGGCCGGAACGATTCTGACCGGCTCGACTCCGGTTTACGATCT
>JBGQJH010000420.1:0-2846 GCA_041498935.1 Pyrinomonadaceae bacterium
GCGCCCAAGAGATGCAAATGCATCGGCACGACGCTTCGGAAAAACTTGGTCAGGTTAACTTTACCGTCTCCTGCAACGCCGCGGCCCAGAAGCAATTTAATCGCGCCACGGCTCTGCTTCACTCTTTCTGGTACGACGAAGCTGAAAAGGCTTTTGCCGCTATTAGCAAGGTTGACCCAAAATGTGGCATGGCCTACTGGGGCGTCGCCATGAGTCTTTACCATCCAGTTTGGGCCCCGTCTAGCGCTGGGGAACTCGAGAAAGGCTGGGCTGCAGTTGAAAAGGCAAAGACTGTCGGCGTGAGGACCGATCGAGAAAAGGAATACATAGCCGCGATAGAAAGTTTCTATAAAGACTCTGACAAAATCGATCATCGCACGCGCGCGCTTGCTTACGAGACGGCTATGGAACAAGTCTACCTACACTATCCGAAGGATCATGAGGCGGCTATTTTTTATGCGCTCGCCCTGCTGGGCACCGCCACCAACTCCGACAAGACTTACGCAAAACAAAAGCGAGCTGCCGAAATCCTTAACAAGGTTTTGCCTGAGGAACCAAACCACCCGGGTGTCGCGCATTACCTTATTCATAGTTTCGATTATCCGCAGCTTGCACGGCTGGCGCTGCCTGCGGCCCGCAGTTATGCAAAGATAGCTCCTTCGTCTCCGCACGCGCTGCACATGCCATCACACATTTTCACGCGGCTCGGGCTGTGGCAGGAATCAATTCAGTCGAACCTCGCTTCGGCAGCAGCGGCGAAAAGACACGTGGCCATGACTCATCCCGGGGCTGCTTCCTTTGATCAGCTTCACGCTCTGGACTACCTCGTCTATGCATACCTGCAAGGCGCCGAGGATCAAAAGGCCAGGCAGATAGTCGATCAAGCCGCCGCGCTCAACAAAGTTGACGCGCCCGTTTTGGCGGCATCTTATGCTTTTGCCGCGATACCGGCGCGCTATGCGGTGGAAAGACGCCATTGGTCCGACGCCGCCAAACTCGAGTTGCATCCGGTTGATTTTCCGTGGGAGCAATTCCGTTATAGTGAGGCTTTAATCTATTTCGCGCGAGCTCTCGGCGCCGCGCGTAGTGGCGATCCTGCGGCCGCTCGGAAGGATGTGGACAAACTTGCGGCGATTCAGAAAGCGCTGGTCGAGTCGAAGCTTGGATACTGGGCCGACCAGGTAGAGATCCAGCGACGCTCCGCGGCGGCCTGGCTTGCGCACGCGGAAGGAAACGACCCGGAGGCGTTGACTTTAATGCGCTCGGCTGCGGAGTTGGAAGCTGCCACCGAGAAGCATCCGGTAACGCCTGGTCCCATCATCCCCGCGCGTGAGTTGTTGGGAGACCTGCTTCTGGAACTTAAACAGCCGGAGCAGGCATTGCGCGAGTTTGAAACGTCGCTGGGTGATTCACCGAATCGATTTAATGGACTTTATGGCGCTGCGCGCGCCGCGGAACTTTCGGGTGACAAAAAGAAAGCCGGCGATTACTACGCCAAGATGGTGACGCTCACCGCGCATGCCGATTCCGACAGACCGGAGCTTCAGAAGATAAGAGAATTCGTGGCGCAGAAGTAAGGGGACGTTCATGTCAGTGCCATCTGCGATAGCGACGGATAGAGATAGCAAAAGGCCTTTGCCCGCAAATACGCGAGACGCCGAATATGAAGCGATGCCCTTACTGCCATGCCGACAGTTTTGGAGCCCGCGAACTCGTTGCTCTCGATTACTACCACATTAACGAATGCAAGGAATGCAAGAAACCCGTGCGCAATGACGGGCTCCGGCAATTTCTGGTGTTCCCTGCGATACTAGCCGCCCTCCCCGTTGATTTCTTGATTCTGGCTATTGCCCCGGAAGTTCTGGAGCCACTCGCAATTCTGCTGATTTGTCTCCTGTTGTTTGTTCCCGCGATACTTCTTGCGAAACCGGTCAAAGCTGAGTATGAGGTGTACTGGTCGCCATTTGACCCTGATCTCCAAAACGACAAGGTCGTTGTGGTCAGCGGTTGGAACGAAGATGAGCTGCACCAAATACTCGACGGTTTTATGGCTGAGAACCCGTCTGGTGCTCCGCCCTACAGAGTCGAGCTGCATCAGCAACATGAGACGTCCTTTCGGCTGACTTTCCCTGGAGACATTCATCCCTCATTGTTTGCATCGCTGGTTAACTACCTGGTCTATCCAATCGAATTGGGCACAAGAGATCATCAGCTTACCGTAGCGGGACAAACGACCTTAGACTTCACATTCGAGGGAATTCCGAAATCTCTCCTTGGACAAAAGGCGGTTCTTTACGTGCCTGAGAACGACGACGATCACGATGTTGTCTGCCTGCAAACTGAAACCGGAATAAACTTTGCGAACTCGCTTAATGGAAACAGCTGGAGCCAAGTTCATGACGCGAGAATGCCGGTTGACGTTAAGAGATTGGCGCTAAAGGCGTGAAATGATGTGCCCAAAATTCTTGTGGGAGCATCGTTTGCCGAGCTTGATGCTTGGGTACGACCGAACATGCGGACGAACTTGCGCCGCACACTTCGCCGTCTGGATGAAGAATTAGCTTTCATTCATCTTGACGGCAATCGATATCGAATTACTCAGGCCGGTGAACGAAACGTTGAACAACGCCGGCTTTTTAAGTTCTAGACCGAGTTTGTCGCCTGGCTTGAATGACCAAAGCGTCTACTCGTGTTTTGCCTCGTAGCGACGCGGTGGCTTTAGAACGCCGGTATCCAGCAATCCGAACCCACGAGCGTCGCGTCAGCGCGTGAAAAGAAGCCCTCCCTCACGGTCGGGCTACTGCTCCGAAGCGCGACGAGAAACGCTTTCAGTTATGCTATGCTGA
>JBGQJH010000421.1:0-2834 GCA_041498935.1 Pyrinomonadaceae bacterium
AATCTTGATCTTGACCTTCTCCTGCACTTCGTCAATCTCATCCCACTGCCGCTTCAGTCGATCCAGGGTGACTCCGCCGGCATAAAACGCCGTAGGTGAGTGATCCGTGATCGTCACATACTTCATTCCCATCGCCTCAGCGGCTCGCACCATTTCTTCAATCGAGTGCTTGCCGTCTGAGTAGGTCGTGTGGCAGTGGACCATCCCGCGGATGTCTTCGAGCGTGACGAGATCTTCCGGCAGCTTTCCCGCCAGGGCCGCTTCGATCTCGCCGACGTCTTCACGCAACTCCGGCGGGATGTACTGCATTCCCAACTGCTGGTAGATATCATCCTCGCTCCGTAGTTCCGTGGATCGCGCGGATGTTCGGGGAGGAGTCTTGCTTCGTTTACCTTTTGCCTCCCGCCGATTGCCGCCATCGCTCGCAATCTGCTGCAATTTGCTGACGTGTGCTTGCGATCCGGTTTCCGTTAACAATGCCAGGGCAAACTCGGCGCGACGAGCGGCAACCAGCGAAACGCGCCCGCCCTCGGCAAGACGGACCGTGCAAGCCTGTTCCATCTGCTCTACAACCTGAACGATCAACGGGAAGCGAACGAAGTGCTCGATTAAAGCCGCCGGGCGTTTTGTGTTCGCGACCAGGCGGATGGTGCCAACTGTTTCCTTCCAACGACGCAGGGAGCCGGCAAAGGTGATGTCAGTCACGTCGCGAGCAGTCTGAAGATAGTTGGCCACCTGTTCTGCCGTTCTGAGTGCCTGGTGAAGATGCAGTCGCTCCGCGGTTTTCCCGCGCCGCTGATCGACGATTGTAGCGAGGAGTTTCTGCTCAGTTTGCGCGCCAAAGCCTTTGAGGCTTCTTATCTTGCCTGCTTCCGCCGCAGCCTTCAGTTCCGCGACCGAGGTGATCCCCAAAGCTTGGTGCAGGGTCTTGATCTTGTTGAGGGAAAGTCCCGGCAGTCCCGAAAGCTCAATGATGCCCGGCGGAAACTCCTTTTTCAGTTCTCGCAAAACTGAAGACTCGCCGCTGAGGTAAAGCTCTTCGATTTGCGAAGCAAGCGCAGCACCAATTCCACGCATTGAGGTCAGTCGGTTCGCCAGGACTACTTCGCCAATATCTTCGGCCAGGCCGGCCACCACGCGCGCGCCCGTCTGATAGGCGCGAGCTTTGAAGCGGTCCTTACCACCTTTTAACTCGAGCAGCGCGGCAATCTCCTGAAGCGCCGCGGCGATACCGAATTTGTCTAAACGCTCATTCCGAGTCATGACTGAGCCAGAATACAAAGAATTCTTTCTCAATTTACCTTCGATTCAGCACCAGGACAAAGAGAACATAAAGATTGTACAGAGACGAATTGAATTTGGTCCTATAATAATTTCATCAAACAACCAATTCGAGGAGCGAGCAATGCCTATCGCATCCGTTAATCCGGCGACCGGGGAAACTATCAAAACGTTTGCGGCGCTCAACGAAGCGCAAATCAACGAGAAGTTACAGCGCGCCGCGGAGACTTTTCAACTCTATCGCCGCGCGTCCTTTGAGGCGCGTCAGTCAATGATGATGCGCGCGGCGGAGATTCTCGAAGCGGAGAAAACCGATTTTGCGCAACTGATGACTACGGAGATGGGCAAACCAATCAAAGGCGCCGTGGGCGAAGCGGAAAAGTGCGCCCTCGTCTGTCGTTACTACGCCGAAAACGCCAGACAGCATTTGGCGGACAAGTTCGTCGAGACGAATGCAAAAAAGAGTTACGTGCGTTTTCAGCCGCTTGGGCCAGTACTGGCCGTGATGCCCTGGAATTTTCCGTTCTGGCAAGTCTTTCGCTTCGCCGCGCCCGCATTGATGGCCGGCAATGTCGGGCTGCTCAAGCATGCGTCAAACGTGCCGCAGTGTGCGCTGGCTATTGAAGACATCTTTCGCCGCGCCGGATTTCCCGAGGGCGCGTTTCAAACTCTGCTGGTTGGCTCTGACGCCGTCCAGCGCATTCTCGAAGACGGCCGCGTCGTCGCTGCGACGTTAACAGGAAGCGAGCCCGCCGGTCGCAGCGTCGCCGGCATCGCCGGCAAACAGATCAAGAAGATTGTGTTGGAACTCGGCGGCAGCGATCCGTTTATCGTGATGCCGTCAGCCGAATTGGAGGAGGCCGTGACGACGGCCGTGAAAGCGCGCACTATTAATAACGGCCAGTCGTGCATTGCGGCGAAACGTTTCATTGTTGCCGCGGAGATCTACGATGAGTTTGAGCGAAGGTTTGTTGAAGAGATGAAAGAGCTGCGCGTGGGAGACCCGTCCGACGAAGCTACCGAAATCGGTCCACTGGCAACTGAGCAAATTCTGAAAGACGTAGACGAGCAGGTGAAAACTTCCGTTGCCGCCGGCGCGCTTGTTCTGACGGGCGGAAAGAAACTTGATCGTGCGGGTAACTACTATGAACCCACGGTCCTCGTTAATATTCCTCCAAACTCTCCCGCTGCGTGCGAAGAAATCTTTGGCCCGGTGGCCATGCTTTTCCGCGTCAGGAATATTGATGAAGCCATTGACCTCGCGAACGCAACCGCCTTCGGCCTCGGCGCCTCGGCCTGGACCAACGACCCAATTGAACAAGTGCGTTTCGTCGAGGAAATCGAAGCGGGCTCGGTCTTTATCAATGGCATGGTCGCTTCCGACCCACGACTTCCTTTTGGCGGAATCAAGAACTCCGGCTATGGCCGCGAGTTAAGCGAAGTCGGCATCCGCGAATTCGTGAACGTGAAGACGGTTTGGATCAAATAGTAGTTCAAGTGCGTTATGCTGTCTCGCGACCGTGGCTTGAGCGCCAAAGCCGCGACATGCCGGC
>JBGQJH010000422.1:0-2805 GCA_041498935.1 Pyrinomonadaceae bacterium
CGCCGCATAGCCGCAGTTTGCGCAGCTGGCAATCAAGTCTTCGCCGGCGTCGGTCTTTGCCACAAACTCATTCGATTCCGACCCGCCCATCGAGCCTGATGATGCTTCGACAATCGAGAACTGAATTCCACAGCGGCTGAAGATCCGTTTGTACGCTTCGCGTTGATCGACGAAGGATTTGTCCAGTCCGGCCTTGTCGACGTCAAACGAGTAGGCATCTTTCATGATGAAAGTGCGCAGACGCATCAATCCCGACTTGGGGCGCGGCTCATCGCGAAACTTCACCTGGATCTGATACCAAACCTGCGGCAGTTGTTTGTAAGAGCGGAGTTCGTTTCGCGCAATCGTGGTGAACACTTCTTCATGTGTCATGCCCAGACACATGTCCCCATCTTTGCGGTCCTTGAGCCGGAACATGTCGTCGCCAATCGCGTCCCAACGACCCGACTCCTTCCAAATCTCCGCGGGGTGGAGTGCGGGCAAATAAAATTCCTGACCGCCAATGCGGTTCATCTCTTCGCGCAGGATCTGCATGACCTTTAGCGCCACGCGCTGCGCCAGCGGCAAATAAGAATAGATTCCCGCGCCGAGCTGGCGAATCAGACCGGCGCGCAGCAAGAGTTTGTGCGAGACTACTTCGGCGTCGGCAGGGTCTTCGCGAAGCGTGGGAATAAAGTATTGTGACCAGCGCATTAGTTTTTGGCTTAACTTTCCGAGATGGATTACCGCGAGCCATTCTCGCTTAGCAAAAAGCTTAACGCAATGTTGGACAGGCTTTCGTGCCTGTCGCAGTTATTTCAGCACGGCGGTGTGCAAAGAAAACTGACAGGCAAGAATGTCTGTCTTCTTTGCGTCTCTTTGCGATTCCGCTTTGCGTCCTTTGCGGTTAATGCTTTTTAGTCAGTTCAAAATCCAAACCGCAAAGAGCGCAAAGGACTCGCAAAGAGACACAAAGGAAGAAGACAAAATCACAAATTGTCCGGTCGTGATCCGTTAAAGGGATCACGACCAATTGTCCTACTTCGTTGCGGGCACTGGTAGCGTGATGTACCATCGACCCCTGCCGTAACTTTGTATTTGCCGGAGATTCAATAATGAAAATCGCGCTTGCGAGCGATCATGCGGGCTACGCCGAAAAGGAACGACTAAAACCTCTGCTTCGAGATTTAGGGTTGGAAGTTAATGACCTGGGAACAGTCTCGGAGGAGTCGGTTGATTATCCGGATTACGCTCGCAAAGTTGCGGAGCAAGTTGCCGGCGGACACGTCGATCAGGGACTACTTGTTTGCGGCTCCGGCACAGGCATGGCAATTACAGCGAACAAAGTGCCCGGCGTGCGCGCGGCAGTGGCGTGGTCGGAAGAGACGGCTCGCCTGGCGCGTCAACATAACGATGCGAACGTATTGGCGATCGGCGCGCGCACGACGCCGCCCGAGCAAATTCCGGCGATCGTGCGCGCCTGGTTCAGCGCGGAGTTTGAAGGCGGGCGCCACGCTGACCGCGTTGAGAAAATTCGCCGCATAGAATCAGCCGCAGAGGCACAGAGACGCTAGCCACAGAGGCACAGAGAAAGGAAGAATGAGTCAAGAAGGAAAGGCTCATGGTTGGGAAGGGCGGTTTACCCCCGCCAGGCCCTGGGTGCCATTCAACGGGCGGGGGTAAACCACCCTTCCCAACCCCGAGACTTCCCGGCTTGAATGATTCCTCTGTGGCTATTGAAAGGTAAACGGAATGACCGATCCAAGAAACGCACCACTCGCTGAAGTTGATCCCTTGATTTCGTCAGCCATCGACAGCGAAGTCGCGCGCCAGGCAAATGGTCTCGAGTTGATCGCCAGTGAAAACTTCGTAAGCGAAGCCGTGCTCGAAGCGGCAGGCTCTGTTTTCACGAACAAGTATGCCGAAGGCTATCCGAAGAAGCGTTACTACGGCGGTTGCGAGTGGACTGACGTGGTTGAGCAAGCCGCGATCGATCGCGCGAAGCAATTGTTTGGAGCGGAACACGCCAACGTGCAGCCACACAGCGGCGCCCAGGCAAACATGGCCGTCTACCTTGCCGCGATTCAGTATGGCGATCAGATTTTAGGCATGAACCTGTCGCACGGTGGTCATCTCACGCACGGTCATCCGATGAACTTTTCCGGCATCAGTTACAAAGTGGCTGACTACGGCGTCTCCCGCGAGACCGAGCAGATTGATTACGACGAGCTACAGCGAATTGCGGAGGAACACAAACCAAAACTGATTATCTGCGGCGCGTCAGCCTATCCGCGCATTATCGACTTCAGACGCATTGGCGAGATCGCTAAAGGCGTTGGCGCGCGCATGTTTGCCGATATCGCCCACATCGCCGGGCCGATAGTCGCAGGCCTTCATCCTTCACCTGTCCCGCATGCGGATTACGTAACCACGACGACGCATAAAACTCTTCGCGGTCCGCGCGGCGGGCTGATCCTGTGCAAGGAAGAACACGCGAAAGAGATCGATCGGAAGGTGTTTCCCGGCGTGCAGGGCGGTCCGCTGGTACACATCATCGCGGCCAAGGCGGTCGCGTTTGGGGAAGCGCTGCGCGATGATTTCAAGGAGTACCAGCGACAGATACTGGCCAACGCGAAGGCGCTTGCGTACGAGTTGCAGGAGCAGGGACTGCGTCTGGTTTCCGGCGGCACCGACAATCACCTGATGCTGGTTGACGTTTGGATGGACGGCAAAGGCATTACCGGCAAAGACGCGGAGAAAGCGCTCGAGGCCGCGAACATCACCGTCAACAAGAACACGATTCCCTTTGACCAGAACAAGCCTTTC
>JBGQJH010000423.1:0-2801 GCA_041498935.1 Pyrinomonadaceae bacterium
GGAAAAGGCGTGGCCGTTCATGAGAAGCGTTGTAAGAACGTCGCCTCGCTCATGATCAATCGGGAGCGGATTGTCGAAGTTGAATGGGCGGGGCGCCCGGAAAAGACGGCCTACGCAGTTAAGCTGCTGGCGGTAACTGAAAATCGCACCGGCATGATCGCCGGTATCACTGGCGCAATTTCAGACATGAAAACTGGAATTCGTGACGCACGCGCCTCGGTCGGCACCGATGAGAAAGGACATGTCGAGGTGACCGTGGAGGTGTTTGACGTCAAGCACCTGGATAAAGTGATTAACTCAATTAAGGGTGTTCCGGGCGTTCTGGATGTTGAGCGAATGCAGGGCGCAGTGTGACAACCATTTCGCGCAACTTTGCCCTTCTCTGAACGTATCTGATACAATCCCGCCTTTGTTTGCAGCACAAAAAATGGGGCAGTCATTACTGTGAAGGAGATCATCCAAACTGAGCATGCTCCCTTGGCGATCGGACCCTATTCCCAGGCCGTTAGGACCAGCGGACTGGTGTTCGCGTCAGGCCAGATTCCGACCGATCCCCTGACCGGGCAATTTGTATCTGGGGGCATTCAGGAGCAGACCGAGCAGGTATTGAGAAACCTGGCCGCGGTGCTCGAAGCTGCTGGTAGCGGCCTTGATCGCGTCGTGAAGACGACAGTGTTCTTGCTTGATATGCAGGAATTCGCCGCGATGAATGAGGTTTACGCAAGGTTTTTCAAAGAAGAGCCACCTGCCCGTGCAACGGTCCAGGCGGCCCGGTTGCCGCGTGATGCGCGGGTAGAAATTGAAGCAATTGCGCTGTCTTCCTAAGGTTTGAAAATGAAAAACCGGCGCAACGGGTAGACAAACCCGGCACCGGCTCATTGTTTAGTTGAGATGAAAACTACGCGGCTTTAGCGATTTTTCCGGCTTTGATGCAACTCGTACAAACTTTCATTCGTTGGGCGCCGCCTTGTGGCAGTTGCACTCGAATTGATTGCAGATTCGGATTAAACCGTCGGGGCGTTCGATTGTTCGCGTGGGACACATTGTTTCCGAATTGAGGGCCTTTACCGCAGACTTCGCAACGTTTAGCCATGATTTTTATAATACCTCCAGAGCTTGAATGCTTGCCGCGAGCTCATCGGACTGAGTAACGGGCAATAGTTGAATCGCAATTTATAGCAAAGGGTTTTCCAGATCGTCAAGCAGGCACGACCTGGCCATAGTAAGCAATTTTTTAAAGGAGCAACAATCCAAAGTGCAAAGAACGGCAAAACTAACTATTACAGCGACCATTCTGACGACAATTCTCCTCGTGCTCGGGGCGTGCGGCAGCGGCGGAAGCGCCGACAGCAAGGACAGCACGGTTGCGGCTACGGTCAACGGAAAAAACATCATGCTGGCTGAGGTTGAGCGAGGCGTGAGTCAGCAATCCGGCGGCAAGCAGGCGCAACTTTCGCAGCTAGAACTGGCCCAGGCGCGGCTGCAAATGCTTGGCAACCTGATCCAAAGGGAAGTCCTTTTTCAGCGCGCGGACCGGGAGAAACTGTTGCCCACGGAAGATGAGATTACGGCAATCATAAACCAGCAGAAGCAGCAAGGCGGCATGACTGATGACGATTTCCAAAAGAGCCTGGCCGCCCAGAATATGACTATGGAGTCGTTGCGCGAAGAAGCGCGAAAAGATATTGCCATCAAGAAACTTCAGGACAAGTACAATTCAAAGATCACGGTGAACGATAAAGAGGTTGAAGACTTCTACAACGGCAATCGGGAAAGGTTTGTGAGTGCTCGCGGCGTAGCCCTCGCGATGATCGTGGTTGACCCGGCAGATAACAGTAGTCAGGGCATTACTCAGAACGATGCGAAGAGCGATGCGGAAGCCAAGTTGAAGATCGACGACATCAATCAACAGCTCAAAGGCGGTGCGGACTTCGCTACCGTGGCCCGAGCAAAGAGCGAGGATGCCAATAGTGTTCCGCGTGGCGGCGACATTGGTTTTGCCACGGAAGACGATCTCAAGCAGAACGGATTTCCACCTGAACTGGTTAGCAGGTTCTTTACCATGCAGGCTGGTGATAGAACTGAGCCAATTCGATTCAATAGCGGCAAATGGTACGTCTTCAAACTTGAAGACAAACGATTGCAGACGGAGAACCTTACGCTTGAAAGTCCTGGTGTTCGTCCGCAAATTACTCAAGCACTCATAAAACAGCGGTCGGACATCCTCAACGCGGCCCTCGTTGAGGTCGCAATGAACGATGCCAAGATCGTCAACAACCTGGCGAGCACAATGCTCAACAACCCGAGCAACCTCGGGCTAAGGCCCGCATCGTCCGGCGTCGTTGCTTCTCCGTCCGCCAGCACTGCGGCGGCGACTCCGCGGGCTACTGCGCCAGCGACGACAGCTTCACCGGCTGCGGCGACGAGTCCAAAGGCTATAACTTCAACGAAGCCCTAGGTTTTGTTAAGGGGTTTGCGCGGGTGTGAGAGGCTTAGTAAGCTCCGCACCCGTTTTTTGGGGTGTATGAACTTGTTATCGCTTTCCGTCATGAATTACCACAAGGTTCGCTAATCGCAGCCAGGAAAATGTTGTTTCGTCTTTCAGAGGTATGTAAGTCTTATGGCACCCAGGATGTCTTGCGTGGCGCCTCGCTGCAAATCAATCCGGGCGAGCATGTCGGGCTCGTGGGCCGAAACGGGTCGGGTAAAACCACTATCTTTCGGCTGATTAATAACGAAGAGCCGCCCGATCGCGGCGACGTCATACGTGCCCGCGGCATCCGTCTCGGTTTGTTGGCCCA
>JBGQJH010000424.1:0-2781 GCA_041498935.1 Pyrinomonadaceae bacterium
CATTGATGAAATCGGCCAGCATTCCATACGCAGTGCTCTGCAAGTTCGGACGGTGAGAAGTGATGGTTAAGCCGGGCATCATGTCCAACTCAAAATGAATCGCCAGCGAAGTTCCCCTGACGTTACCAAGTGGATCGCTGGCAGCAATTTGCTCGGGTCGAACGGTGGCAGCGAGCTTTCCCTCGCCCATCAGTTTCGCCCGTGACACCAGCTTGAATGGTCTTCCTTCCGCGCGCGCCGCCTGCACCTTCGTGGGGTTAAGGTCGCGAATTCCTTCTCGGACTACCTCTGCCGGCTTCAGCGGAATGTTCATGAGCACGCTCGCAAGCGCGCACACTTTGACGGTGGAATCCCAACCGTCAATATCGTGGCTGGGATCGGTTTCAGTCACGCCGAGTTCCTGCGCCGTTTTCAATCCTTCTGCAAACGATCGGCCCGCCTCCATCGTTTCAATGATCACATTCGTAGTTGAGCTAAAGACTCCGCTGAAACCACGAAGCTTAACGGCGGGCAAGCTCTCACGAAAAAGAGAAAACACCGGCGCGCTGTCGAGCACGGCTGCCTCAAAAAGAAAACGCTTGTGCTTTGCTCGGGCGAGCTCGGCCAGCTCGTGATATCCATGAACGAGCGCGCCCTTGTTTGCCGAGATTGCATGAGCGCCGGACTCTAAAACCGCACGCAGATAATCGACCGCGGGTTGCCCGGAATCCGGATTCAGTGAAGTTGTCTCAAACACTGCATCAGGCTGCGCCGCGCGAAGCCAGTCGCTAATGCCGTTTGCAGATGATGAATGTTCGGCCAGCGGTGTATTCGACGGTAGCGTGTTCGCGTCAAAACCTGCAGTGTGGGAAAGCCAACCTATACGCCGGCTGGCAACGCCGGTGATCCGAAACTCAATTCCGTACTGCTCTCGCAGCTCGGCCGACTTCGCCACCAACAGACGCGCCAGCGCGCGTCCAACGTTCCCGAAGCCAAGGAAACAGAGATTGTATTGTTTCATGCTTACCTAATGAGCTCGAGCGAAGTTATACTGCACGTTAACACAAGCGATAGACAAGATTCACAAGATGACATAAAAAACGATGCTGACTTCAATTCGATAATCTTGTTCATCTTGTAAATCCTGTCGAACATATTCCATGAAACAATACCACGATCTGCTGCGATCAATTCTCGCAAATGGCAATGAACATAACGACCGCACCGGAGTCGGGACCATCTCTCACTTCGGATACCAAACGCGCTTTGACCTGCGCGACGGATTTCCGGTTGTAACAACGAAGAAAATTCCCTTTCGCTGGATTGCCGAAGAGCTGTTTTGGTTTCTCTCGGGCGATACCAACGAGGCGAACTTGCGCGCGAAAGGCGTGGATATCTGGGCCGAGTGGGCCGACGAGGAGCACACCGGTCGCTTCAGCCGCGAAGCCGGCGACCTCGGTCCGGTTTACGGTTATCTCTGGCGCTCTTTTGGCGGTGATTACCCGGAGCGCAATGGTGTGGATCAGATCGCGAACCTCATTGACGAGATTGGGCGCAGTCCGAACTCGCGGCGCTTGATCGTCACTGGTTGGGATCCGCGCCAGGCAAACAGAGTTGATCTACCGCCCTGCCACACCTTGTTTCAGTTTAAGGTGGAAGACGGGCGTGTGTTGCACTGCCAGCTCTACCAGCGCTCCGCCGATGCCTTTCTCGGCGTGCCCTTCAACATCAGCTCCTACGCGTTGCTTATGCACATGATTGCCCACGTCTGCGGGCTCGATGTTGGCCAGTTTGTTTATACGCTCGGCGATTATCACATCTACCAGAACCACCTTGAACAGGTCAATGAACTGCTTGCGCGCGAGCCGTATCCTCTGCCGAGGCTAGAAATCCTCGATGAAGCCGGGCGCCTGCGTGGGTTTGAAGGCTTGCTGGCGATGCGCTACGAGAATTTCAAGTTGGTGGGTTATCAATCCCACGGAAAGATCGCCGCCGCGGTGGCGGTGTAACCTGGGAGCGCGGGCATCCTGCCCGCTCCACCCTTGGAGTGAGACACCGCGCACCCTGCGGCGCGTTTGCGGACAGGATGTCCGCGCTCCCAGCTAAAGAATATGATCATCGGAATTATTGCAGTAGACAGTAACGGCGCGATTGGCAAGGGCGGGAAGCTGCCCTGGCACTACTCTGCCGACATGAAGTTTTTTAAAGAGACGACGACCGGAAACGCCTGCGTGATGGGATACAAAACATGGCTCACGCTGAAGAAGCCGTTGCCCAACCGCCTGAACATTGTTTTGAGTCGACAGTCTGAGATTGAACCGCAAGACTCGGTGCTGGCTCTTCGCGACGTTGAGTCGGTTCTTTCTCTGGCTAAGGATTTGCAGGGCGATCTCTTCGTAATCGGCGGCGAGCAAGTCTATCGATCCTTTCTTCCACACATCCAGAAGTGGATCGTTACCGAAGTTCCTTTGACGATCGCGGGCGCTGACGCGTTTGTGCCGGAGAATTATTTGGAGGGATTTCGGAGCACAGACTCGCGAGAACTTGAAGAGAACTTAACAGTGCGTTTCTACGAGCCCGAATAGTCCCGCCTTGCTATCTTCCCGCGAGTTCACCTAACTCAACGGCCCCGTAATACCCAACTTCAGATCCAGCACATCATGCCGGGTGATGATGCCGACGATGCGGCCATACTCTTCAACCAGTACCGCGGGACTGGTTTGTAAGCGCTGCGTGACTTCCTGCGCGCTGGCGTCAACATCCACCGTTGGGAAGCTTCCTTCCATAACCTCACTGACCGGC
>JBGQJH010000425.1:0-2768 GCA_041498935.1 Pyrinomonadaceae bacterium
AACGGCCCTTTTAACGAAATGATTGAAAAGCCTCTTGCACTGAAGTAGTATTCGCGCCGTACTGCATCGGTCTCCGTCCGTGGCTGCCTTGCTGGTAGTTCCCGCCGTCGTTACGTAGTTACAGGGGCGACCGCGCAACTTGTTGGTTGTGCATCAATCCGCGCCAATGATCGGAAAAACAGTTTCACATTATCGCATCCTGGAACCCCTCGGGGAGGGTGGTATGGGAACCGTCTACCTCGCCGAAGATACCCATCTCGGCCGGCGAGTTGCCATCAAGTTTCCCTCGGTAGACTCCGACTCGCGTGATTATCGTGCTCGTTTCCTGCGCGAGGCTCGAGCCGTTTCCGAGCTGAGCCATCCCTGCATTGCAACGCTCTTTGACTATGGGGAGACCGACGAAGGCCGGCCGTTTCTCGTTATGGAACTCGCCAGAGGGCGGCCGCTCACCGATCTCATGCAGAAAGGCGAGCTCAACCTTCCTCGCGCGGTCGCGATTGTGATCGAAGTAGCCACAGGCCTGGTTGAGGCTCACGCTCGCGGTGTGATTCACCGCGACATCAAGCCTTCGAACATAATGATCGACGACAACGGGCAAGTTAAGGTGCTTGATTTCGGACTTGCCAAGCAGCTCAATAAAGAGCACGGATTGAGTTCAGAACCTGAAGATAAAACACTTCTGTCCACGGAGACTCGCAGTGGGGTCGTGTTGGGAACGCCGGCTTATCTTTCGCCGGAACAGGCGGTGGGCGGCGCGGTTGACGGGCGCAGCGATCTGTTTGCGCTTGGCACGTTGCTCTATGAAGCGATCGCCGGCCGCACACCATTCGCAGGTAATAGCTTTATCGAGATCGCGGCGAATGTGCTTCACGTTGAACCTCCACCACCATCGAAGTTTAACAGCATGGTGCCGCGAGAACTCGACTTCATTGTCCAGAAGTTGCTTGCTAAGAAGCCCAACAAGCGTTACCAGTCGGCCAAAGAACTTATTGCCGATCTCATCGCCGTGAAGGAGCGTCTTGAGGAAGATTCCGGCCAGACCCTTATCAGGCGAACCTCGCCCTCGGCTTTTTCGGTTCATAGCCGGACGCTGAGCAACCTTTCCCAAATTCTACAGCGTCCGCGCATACCAATATCCTACATCCTCATCGGGCTGGCGATTCTGATGATCGGTGGGGGAGTAGCGCTCCGATTGGTGCGACCCTCCCCGCACACGCCGCCGGCTGAAGCGCAACGCTGGTATGAGATTGGCACTGCCGCGCTGCGCGACGGGGCCCACTATCAAGCCAGCCAGGCACTGGAGAGGGCCATAGCAGCGGATGACCGCTACATCCTGGCGCATGCGCGTTTGGCGGAGGCGCTGGTTGATCTGGATTACGTCGACCGCGCCAAGGACGAATTGTTACGCGTCACCGGAGCCGATCGAGCCGCGCTGTCACAGCTCGACTCACTTTACATCGACGCGATTACAGCCACCGTCCGCCAGGATTTTCCGAAATCAATCGAACTCTATAACCAGATTGCCGGAGAGTCCGCCGCCGGCGACAAAGCTTACGTCCTCGTAGACCTGGGCCGTGCCTTTGAAAACAACAACGACCTGGCGGGAGCGATTCGGAGTTACACCGAAGCTACTAATCAAAACTCGCAGTACGCGACCGCGTATCTGCATCTGGGGATCGTTTATGGGCAGCAGGGAGACCCCGCGAAGGCCCTGGCATCCTTTGATAAGGCGGAATCGATCTACCAGGCGCTGGGAAATCTCGAGGGACGCGCCGAGGTGGCGTTTCAGCGAGGCGCACTCTTCAACAAGGGAAACAAACTCGCGGAGGCAAAGGCGCAGTTGGAGCAAGCCCTGACCCTGGCAAAGGCAAACGACAATAAGGCGCAAACCATCAAGACGCTTTTGCAGTTGTGCAGCGTCGCTTTCGATGCCGGCGAAACAGCTCGCTCAACCGAATATGCCCAGGAAGCTGTAGATCTCGCGCAGAAGAATGGCATGGAGAATCTTAGTGCCCAGGCGCTGGTGGACCTCGGCAACTCTTTTCTTGTTAGCGGAAAGCCTGCTCAGGCAGAAAAATATCTTTCCCAGGCCCTCGAGTTGGCACAGAGATCCAAAGCCCGGCGGAATGAAGCCAGAGCGCGTGTTTCACTCGCAACCTTGCGGGATCAGCAGAACAATCCCGATGAAGTAGTTCGCTACCTCGAGCCGGCACTGGCGTTTTACGAGCAGGGAGGATATCGCTCGGAAACTTTTTCCTGCCTGGCGTTGCTCGCTCGCGCAAACCTCCAGAAAGGTGATTATGAGGCGGCGCTAAAAGGTCACGAGCATTTGTTGCAGCTTGCCCAGCAGTCTAACGATCCGTCGCTGGTTGCGCTCGCACATGCGGAGCGAGGTTCTGCATTGGTCCGCGAAGAAAAGTTTACGGAGGCTCTAGAGCACCTGGATCAGGCCTATGTGGTCTACAGCGCGCAGGGGGTGCAGCGCAGCATTGGTTACAACTTGTTAACGCGAAGCGACGCCTTGTGGCGCCTGGGCCGCTACGACGAGGCTCAGACTCTCTTGAACCAGGCGGTGGCGATCGCCGACAAACCGGGAGGCGAGCTTAAACGACTATCGGTTGAGATCAAGCTTATTTTCTCCGAAATTGCCTTGAGCCAGCGGCGTTTTCCTGAGGCCAAAACCAGGGCTGAGAAAGTTTTGGAAACAGCCGGCGCCGAGTTTAAGGCTGCCGCATTGGGCGCGAAGTTGGTAATCGGATTGGCCCAGT
>JBGQJH010000426.1:0-2764 GCA_041498935.1 Pyrinomonadaceae bacterium
ATTCGGATTTCGGATTTCGGATTGCGAATTAGCCATTAGGAATTTTGAGAGTTTGCCGCAGATGACATCTGCCGGACTTGAGCGATGCTGACTTTGTGAACTCTCATTCACACCGCGGCTTTAGCCCGGTGGCACCGCTTTCTACCCTAATTCTCTAACCGTTTTAACGGTTTTCTTTCGAGCCTCTGCCATTCGGCCAGCTCCAAACCATTAAAACGGTTTGAGGCTTGGAAAGTCGCTTTAACACCGGGCTCAAGCCGCGGTGTGAATAAGACCATAAGGCAAACTGACGCACTACCTCACGTCCATCGTACTCGCCGCGGTGGCGGCAGCGCTCTCGGGTTCCTCGTCCCCGTCGCTCTTGTAATAGCGCGAGCCGTAATAACGCTGGTAGTAGTAATAATCATGCGACTGAAGGTTGACGTTGTTGAGTACGACGCCGAAAATCTTCGCGCCGACGTCCTGGAGTAACTGTCGCGAGCGCTTCACGACGTGGCGGGAACTCTTGCCGCCGTGTACCACCAGCAACACGCCGTCAACCATCGATGAAATCAGGACGCCATCGGTAAACGAGCTGACTGGCGGCGAATCCACCACCACGTGCTTGAAGTTTGACTGTAGCGTGGCCATCAGTCTGCGCATCTGGTCAGAGCCCAGCAGCTCGGCGGGGTTTGGCGGTATCGGGCCTGCCGTCAAAACGTGCAAGCCTGTGACCTCTTCCTTTGAGACCAGCGCCAGCACTTCAGCTTCGGACAGTTCGCTCGACAGGATGGAACTCAAGCCGGCGCGATCCGACAGCCCGAAAATTGATCGCAGCCGTGGGCGCCGCATATCAGCATCAATGATCACCACGCTGGCTCCCGTTTGCGCCAAACTGACGGCCGTATTGACCGCAGTCGTCGTTTTACCTTCGCCCGGCAAACTCGAAGTGATCAGCAAAGACCTGGGCGCGCGCCCGGCAGTTGACAGCAGCACCGAGGTGCGGAGATGGCGGTATGATTCGGCCAAAGGCGAGCGGCCGTCGACATTCATTAGTAACTCCGGATTGTCCCCAGGGCTTCCGTTTCGCTTTTGCAGCGCTCCCGGACCGCCCAACAGACGGCGCCGGCCATTGCCGAGGGCCGAAGGAATCACCGCGAGCGCGGGCAGGTGCAGCAGCCGTTCAACCTCATCAGTCGAATGGACGGTATCGTCAAGGTATTCCAGCAGCAGCGCCAGGCCCACTCCCAGACCCAGCGAAAGGAACAAGGCAATGAAAACCGTGCGGGCGCGGTTTGGGCCAATTGGGCCGTCGGGAGCGATCGCGTAATCGACGATCGAAATATTGTTTGGCTTGCTGGCCATGATTACGTCGTTCTCTTTCGAGCGCTGGAGCAAATTGTCGAGCAGGGTCTTGTTGGTCTCAATCTCCTGCTGAATGATCCGGTAGTTGATCGCGGCCTCGTTTTGCGTGAGAGTCTCGCTGCGTTGTTTCTCAAACGACTTGCGTAACTCCTGCTCGCGCGCCAGTGTTTGACGGTACTGCGTTTCCAAATTAGTCAAGAGTGTAGTGCTCTTGCGGTTGCGAATCTCCTTCACCTGGCGATCCAGCTCAGCGATCTGCTGATCGATCTCTTTTACTTCCGGAGCCTCTTCAGTAGCGTCGACCAGCAACTGAGCGCGCTTCTGTCGCAGATCGGAAGCCTTCGATTCTGATTCGTTAGCCTGCTTGGCGTCGGCGTCGGCAAGAGCAGTTGCCTTACCCGGCACTTTGGCGGCGTCATATTGAGACTCGGCCAATATCCGTTCGTTCTCGGCCTCGAGCAACTGTTTGTTCAAGCCGGCAAGGCGCTCGACGACGGTGTTCTGGTTCGCGTCGAGCGAAATTATCTGATTGTTTTTTGCGTAGTTCACCAGGCGCTCTTCATCGGTGCGAATCTGTTGTTGCAGTTCGGCAATGCGCTTCTGCAAAAAGTCGCCGGTGGCTGTATTTGTTTCACCTTTCTTTTCGAGGTTGTTGTAGACGTAGGTTTCCGCGATGGCGTTGACAACCTTGGAAGCCACCTCCGGATCCGTGTGGGTAAAACTGATGTCGATCAAACGCGTCTCTTTATATAAGCCACGGGTTTCTTTGACTGGCTCGACCTTAAGACTGGAGAGGATACCGCCTACATAAGGAGCGAGCCGCTTAGCTTCGGCGAGATCCTCGTGTGGCGTTGCAGCCGCGACTGTGCGCAACTGCAATTCGTCTTTTAGTTTCGCGTCGGTGGCCGGTTTATCAGTGTCTCCGAACCCGATCATTCCCTTGACGGTTTGCCACGTCGATCTTTTCTGCGTTGAATTTCCTTTAAAGAAATCGGGGTTGTGCTCGAGGTCGAGCGTTTTTACGACGCGGCGCATCAGGCCTGGACTGACGAGGATTTGCAGTTGGGTGTTGAAATAAACCGGATCGTTCGTGGGGCCAAAGACGTAAGGCGTCTTGCCCACGAGCGCGGCGTTGTTTTCCAAATCTACCTGCACGCGAGCGCCCGCCTGGTAGATGTCCGGCTTGCGCGCCACGTAGATCACGGAAAGCATCGTGACCAGTACCACGATACTGATAACCAGCCACAAACGTTTGCGCACGGCGCGCCAGTAATCGAGCAGGTGGACTTCGGTCTCCGCATTCGGATCAACGCCGTAGTTGTACGGATGCGGACCACCCATAGCTTCACTCGCTCTGTCAATCGCCGTGAAATTGGGGTCTGTCTTAATCAGTTCACGAGATGGTTTCATCATTCACCTG
>JBGQJH010000427.1:0-2762 GCA_041498935.1 Pyrinomonadaceae bacterium
CCGGGACAGGAATCCAGACCAGCTTCGATTAATTTCTCGATTACTTCCTCGTCGCTCAGCTTGTAGAAATGCGCAAAGTGGTCGAGCTCGACCATTGTAAAGGCTTTGAGATGAAGCTGTGGGTAGTGCTGTTTAAGCGCCGAGAGCAGATCGGTGAAATAACTAAAGGGGAGCTTTGTGTTGAGTCCACCGGTGATGTGAAGTTCAGTGGCGCCCTCCTTCACAGCTTCGCCCGCAATGCGCAGACTGTCATCGATGTTATGCGTGTAAGCATCCGGCTGTCGCGGCGTGCGATAGAAGCCGCAAAACTTACAATCAGCGTAGCAGACGTTCGTAGGATTGAAGTGGCGGTTGACATTGAAGAAAGTGGTGCGGCCGTGCTTCCGTCGGCGCACACTATCTGCCAACTTACCAAGGGCGGGCAGGTCGTCGGTTGCAAACAATGCAAGACCATCTTCAAGAGATAGTCGCTCGCCGGCTGCAACTTTCTCTGCTATCGCAGTTAATATTCGGTCATGGGAAAATTTCATGAAAGAGTCCTTAGGAGGGCCGCCCCTCCAAACGTTATGAACAGAATCACGCTTACAAAGGCGTTCGTGGTAAAGAACGCCGCATTAAGTTTACTCAAGTCATCGGCGCGAACCAGCCGGTGCTGATAAATGAGCAGAACGGCTGTTGCCACAACACCTATCAAGGCGACCACTCCAAGATGGGTAAGCCAGTATAAAGCAAGAAGGGCAGCAAACGCGGCGATATGGAAAAAACGCGCTATCCAGAGAGCATGCGCGATGCCAAAGCGTTTGGGAATTGAGTAGAGTCCGGCCTTAACGTCAAAGTCGTAATCGTGGCAGGCGTAGAGCACGTCAAAACCAGCCGTCCACAACAACACGACCAGCGAAAGCAAGAGCGGCACCGCACTATCCAAAGCACCCCGCACTGCTATCCACGCTCCGGAGGGCGCGATAGAAAGGCACCAGCCGAGCAGCAGGTGGGACAACAACGTCCAGCGTTTGGAAAACGAATAGAGCAACACGCTCGTCAAAGCAACAGGCGCCAGCATCAGCGTAAGACGGTTTAGCATTGCCGCGGCAACGAAAAACAGAGTCGCCGAGATAACCGTAAAGGCGCCCACAAATCCCACGGATAAGAGACCTGCGGGCAGGGCCCGACTGGCAGTGCGCGGATTGAGCGCGTCGTATTCTCGATCCGCAATTCGATTGAAGGCCATCGCCGTCGAACGCGCGCCCACCATGGCGGTGGTAATCCAGAGAATCTGTTTTAGAGAGGGCGACCCGTTCGCTGCGAGTACCGCTCCGAGAAATGCAAAAGGCAGCGCGAAGAGCGTGTGCTCAATCTTGATCATTTCAAGCGTGACGCGGATGTTGCGGAGGAGGGCGGGCATAACGGGCCTAGTCTTTTCTGGCGCTTGCCAGCTCCACAGGTTCGCCAGCAGGTTCCTTCAGGCCTTGCCATTCGGTCGACCGCGAGTGTGGCACACCTAAGTGATCAAGAATACGAAATACCAGGTGGTCGACTAAAGCCTCAATGGTTTGCGGCCGATGATAAAAGCCGGGACTGGCAGGAATGATGTGTGCTCCTGCCCGGGACAAGCGCAGCATGTTTTCCAGATGAATCGCGTTGTAAGGTGTTTCGCGCGGCACCAGCACCAGCCTCCGGCTCTCCTTCAAAGTGACGTCGGCGGCACGATGTATCAGGTTTGTTCCCGCCCCCGATGCAATCGCCCCGAGGGTGCCCATCGAGCAGGGAACGATAACCATTCCCTCCTGCGGATGGGAGCCGGAAGAAGGTCTGGCGGCCACGTTGTCGAGACGATGCAAATGGATCAACCGCGAATCGGCGGGCAGTCCCAACCAATGATTGATTTTGCCGCGTTCGGCAGCGGTTAGATCAACTCCCAGCTCGACCCGGGCAACGGTCGTTGCGGCCTCAGATACGATCAAATTGATCCGCTCGACCACTCCGCTTGCCGCCATGTGCACAAGGGTGCGCTGCGCGTAAATCGAACCCGAGGCCCCGGTGATTGCTACCGTAAATTCCATGTTTGTATCGTAGTTTGAATCTTACTTGGCGGTTAGTTTCGGCGCAAGTTAGCACCCTCGAATGACGTGCAAAACAGTTTGCGTTACAGTAATCAACTAAATGGACATAAGAAAAATAGAACAGCTCTTAGCGGCCTACAAAAGAGACGAGATCGAGACAGCTGAAGCGGCGCGTCGCATCAGCGAGCTTCACTACGAAGACATCGGCTACGCGCGAGTGGATCATTCGCGTTCATCGCGCCAGGGTTTTCCCGAAGTTGTTTTTGGCGCCGGCAAGACTCGCGAACAAGTTGTCGGGATAGTTGAGCGTTTGGTTCTGCATGCTCCGAATGTTCTGGTCACGCATACTGACGCAGGGACGTTTGGCGAAGTGCGAAACATAGTCACTGAAGCCGAGTGGCATGAGACTGCGAAGTTGATACGAATTCAGAAGGATCACACCGAGCGTGGTGTCGGCGAGATTGTGGTGGTGACCGCGGGCACCAGCGACATACCGGTTGCAGAGGAAGCTGCGTTGACGGCGGAGGCGATGGGCAATCGCGTCAAGCGCGTCTGGGATGTTGGCGTGGCCGGCATCCATCGCGTCTTAGCGGAGCGCTCACTATTGCAAGGCGCGCGCGTCGCGATCGTTGCCGCGGGAATGGAGGGTGCGCTCCCTTCCGTGGTAGGCGGACTAGTGAACGTGCCGGTGATCGCTGTTCC
>JBGQJH010000428.1:0-2749 GCA_041498935.1 Pyrinomonadaceae bacterium
ACCAAAGAGTCGCTGCAAACGTTTAAGATTCTGGTCATCGTGAACCCGCTCGGCGCCGAAGAGATGGATGACGAGGGTGCCGATGGACCGGCGTTTACGAGCCCAGAGTGTGACGCGATCAGTGATTGGATACACGGCGGGGGCGCGCTGCTCCTGGTTGCCGATCCGGCGCCCTTCGGCTCAGCGGCGGAAATTCTCGCCAAGCGCCTGGGAGTCGACATGAGCAAGGCCTACACAGTGGATCCGGCGAACGGCGATAAAGAAATAAACAACCCGAGCGTTATCGTCTACTCACGCGAGAATCATCTGCTTGCTGACCACCCGATTACAAATGGACGCAGCGATGCCGAGCATGTGAACCGGATGATCGTTTTTACCGGCCAGTCGCTAAAAGGACCCGAAGGCAGCAACGCCTTTCTAAAACTCGCCGAAACTGCTGTCGATCAAATTGCGGCGCCGGGGACGAGCGGTTCCGCGGCCGGCCGGGCCCAGGGCATTGCTTTCCGCCTGGGAAAAGGACGCGTGATCGTGTTGGGTGATGCGGCAATGCTCTCGGCGCAATTGACTGGCAGTGACAACAAACCGTTCGGCATGAATATCCCGAACATCGACAACCGGCAACTGGCGCTTAACATCATGCACTGGCTTTCGGGGTTGCTGAGATAGTAAGTCAGAACCACCTGCGTTAGCGGGTGGCCTGAAAGACTAGTCAAGCCACCCGCTCACGCAGGTGGTTCTGACTCGCTGTTTACTGTCTACTGTTTGCTGACTGTTCTATATGTGGGACGCGAAGCGACAATTCATCTGGCTGGCGGCGGGACTGGCTCTCGGGACGTTATTCGCTTACCAGGATGCTCACACGGAAGATGGAATCTTCGTTCCGCGTTTCTTCGTCTTCATGGAAAGCCTGGTGCTGGGGATTATTGCGCTGCTGTTTTATCTCTACTCGAGGAAGAAAGGCTGAAAGCAAACAGTAAACAGCAGACAGCAAACAGCCGATCAATTTGTGGATTAGTGATTACTGCCAGCTCTCATGTTTGCTGACTTCTAGTTACCTTGAGCTGCGTCCCGTTCTTGCTGTTTACTGTTCACTGTTTGCTGTTTGCTCTTTATCAATTCGGCTGTTGCGCCGTCTTCGCTCGCACTGTGATCCCTTCATCGCCGAGCACCAACAAACTTCGCGCTTCGCCAAACGGCGCGCTCGATGGCAGATAAGAAAGTACGTAGCGGTTTTTCTTGAGCTCGTCGCAAATACTCTTTGCCGCCAGAGCCGGCTCATCAATTGAGAAGATCGCGCCGCCGGTTCCTTCCGCCAGCTTATCAATTACCTGCTTCGGCTTGGGCACATCACGCCGAATCGCGCCGCGAGTGCGGTCCTGCGCCTGCACTGCGTAAACCGTGATGTCCTGCTTTTGCAACTCGGCCAGAATTCTTTCGAATGAGGTCTTGCTGCCGCGATCGAGCCCGTCGCTGATCACGACAATCGCGCGCTTCTGTCCGGGCGTGGCGCGCAATGCCTGCTCGATAACCGCGCTCGCTGCGTCAAACAGATGCGGTTGGCCTTTTTTCCGGAACAGCTTGAGTGAAGACTCGATCGACTTCGCGTCGTCGGTCCAGTCTGAAACGATCTCCGCTTCCTCGTCGTAGCCGACGATCAGTAACTTATCGCCTTCAAAAATCTCGTAAGCAAACTCGCGCGCTGCCCGTTCCAGTTTCTCAACATCGGCGCGGATAGTTAAGGAGTTATCAACTAATAATACGATTCGCGCCGGTGAAGGATCGGGAGTGAAATTCAGTATTGCCTGTTCGACGCCGTTATCGTAGACGGAAAGTTGCTTGGCGGTGATCTGCGCAACCGACTTGTCGGTGTGGCTGGCAACAATACTCACCAGCACGCCGCCTCCGCTTGACGTAGCGGGACGCCGGCCTGCCTGGGCCATCAGCGCGCCGCACAAACTCAAGACCACTACAAACGCCGCAACGTAATTGAGACGCACGCGGTAACGCTTTTCGGCTGCGTGTTTTTTTCCCGCCTGGTCAAACCGTGATTGATACATCAACTTAACGCCGAGGACGCGCGCTTCAATCACCACTGGGGACTTTGGTTGTGGAAGCTTTTTCGGAAGTTTTCTTTGCCGGGGAGCTCTCTTTAGTTTTCTTGTCAGACTTGTCAGATTTCCTGTCATCGGAGGAGGCGGTTGAGGCAGCATTGTCTTTCTCAGCTTTCTCTGCCGCTTTCCTGCTCTTGCCCGCGTAGTCGGTTACATACCAGCCTGAACCCTTGAATTGTATCGCCGACGCCGAAACCAGTCTTTCCAGTCTCCCGCCGCACTTGCGGCATTTGACCGGTGGCTTGTCATTCATCTTTTGAAAAACTTCGAGGTGCGCCTTGCACTTCCGGCACTCAAATTCATAGATCGGCATGAAACTCGCTACTCCGTTCCCACTGACAAGAACCTGGCAGAAATTATACGGGCCACATGACGGCCTTGCAAAGACGGGCTTATCAGAACCGGGAGTAGTAGCGATCGGGGTTGTTGGCGAGCGAATGAGACTACAGTTGCGACCCGGTCGCTACAGCTCCCGGTTCCGATAGTAGTCCGCTTAGTTGCTTTGCAACTTCATCTCCGGTTCGTTATGATCCCTGCGAACTACACGCCGATGTCAGACACCGCAAAATCTCTCTCTCTAGAACGCAAGATCAAGATGCAAGAGGCGCGCGAAGGCATCATCAATCGCCTCGCGTTGA
>JBGQJH010000429.1:0-2732 GCA_041498935.1 Pyrinomonadaceae bacterium
ATAAAAGTAGAGTTCACCGTCAAGAGCGCGTTTGATGTTCTTCGCCTGACGAAATCCGTGTTGCTCGCCTGCGAAGGGAAGATACGCAACGGGAATCCCTTTCGCACGCAATGCGGCAACCATCGTCTCTGCCTGATTCGGTGGCACCACTTTGTCTTCGAGTCCCTGAAAGAAGATCGTGGGGCACGACAAGCGTTCGGTAAAGTTGATCGGCGACCGCTCGTAATAGATTTCGCGCTTCGCCGGATAAGGTCCCATCAGGCCATCCAGATAGCGCGATTCAAATTTGTGCGTCTCTTTTGCCAGGGCTTCGGCGTCGCTGACGCCATAGTGGCTCGCGCCCGCATTAAACGTATCGCGGAAAGTCAGCGCGCAAAGCGTCGTGTAACCGCCGGCGCTTCCGCCGGTGATCATCAGGCGATCTCCATCGACCTGCGCCTGCCCAACCAGATAGCGAGCTCCGTTGGCACAATCGTCAACATCCACGATGCCCCACTTGTCCTTTAATCTTTCCCGGTAAGCGCGCCCAAATCCGGTGCTGCCGCCATAGTTCACGTCCAGCACCGCTATTCCCCGGCTGGTCCAATATTGAATGCCGAGACTCAAAGCGGTGGCCGCCGCGGCAGTAGGCCCGCCATGGCTTTCAACCAACAGTGGCGGACGTTCTCCAGCGGCCGCGGTGAAGTCTCGATTCTTCGGTGGATAAAAAAATCCGTGGGCTGTCTGTCCGTCCGCAGTGGGAAACTCCACGGCGCGAGGGGTTGAGATATATGCGGCGTCAATCTCGAGATTGTTGGAGCGGCGAAGTATTTCGGAGGTTCCCGTGGCCAAATTAAACTTCACGATTGAGGCCGCTTCAGTGGGCGATCCGGCGCGCATCACCGCAAACCCGCGCGAGGCGCGCACGAACCTTATGTCCGTGTACGGAGAAGCAATCGGCGCCAGGTTTTTCGTGCGCGTATCGATCTGCGCGAGTCGCGAAATGCCGTTTTCAATGTAAGCGCAAACAATTCTCTCCGCTGATTCGAAAGCATATGTCGACATGCCAAATCCCCATTGCGGCATGCCAAACTCAGCTTGCATTTCGCATAGAGGCTCCGCGGTCCCGCCTGAATTTAGTCGGTAGAGATTCCACCAACCGCTCCGATCTGAAACAAAATGGAGCACGCCGTCAGGCGACCATTCCGGCTGAAATATTGATTCGTTCGCCCCGCCCGCAACGCGCTCGCTGGTTGCCAATAAACCGTCGGCGCTGAATCGGCCGATCCAAAGCTCACTGCCGTCCCACGGCATGTTCGGATGGTTCCAGGTAAGCCATGCCAGCCTGGAGCCATCCGGACTGAGCCGCAGCGACGAATAGAAATCATTTCCCGCTACCAACACCTCACCCGGAGTTTCATTGTCGTCGAGTCTGAGGCTCGCCAGAGTGTTCACTGCTTCCTGGCCGCCGACTGTGTGGTCTTCTCGCACACAAAGCAAACGCCCGCGCGCCTCATCTATAACCGAGTCGGCATAACGCATATCGGCGGCTGGAGTAATCGCTTCCGGCGGCGCTTCCCCTCTTCGGACATAAAGTCGCTGGTCGGAAAAGTTTGCAAAGTAGACTGCGCCGTCGCGCACTGCATAATCGCCGCCGCCATATTCATGCACGCGAGTTCGCGCATTAAAGGGCGGTGGACTTACATCGGTGACGACACCGAACGCATCGCGTTTCACAATTACGTTGCGGCCGGCTTCGGTAGGGCGCATCTCAATCCAGTAAATATCCGGGCCGTCAATCAACGGCTGCGACAGTCCCACCGAGCCGCTGACGATCAAGTCGGAGGTTATCGGCGACTTCCATGAACCGTAAGGCGCGATGCGAGACTCGGGCATAAAGGTTTCTCCGGTTAAGCGTCTGTTTTTGAGTTCTTGATTTCAGGTTACGCTTCGTGGCTATGGGTCCGCCCGGGTTCCGCCCGGACGATACCAGGGTTCAATGGCGAAAGGTTTGCGGATAGTTTTGTTAGGGCGTTGTGAAGGGTTTGCAAGGTTACTGCAACCATCGCTGAAAAAGCCAGACTTAATATCCCTCATCGTTAATTCTCCATGGGAGAACTGAGATAAAGGCAGGGGCGCCGGTCTTGGGGGAGGTCGGCGCCCATCGTCTTTTTCGCCTTCGCCCGGCTATTTTCTAACATCCACTCGCTTTACTCCCTGCCTCTCCTTGAGCACTTTTACTTCAGTCTTCAGCGACCCGGCGCCAAAATCCAGAGTGACCGTGTAATCTCCGGGCTGAACCCAGGCGAGCGCGTCACGCTCCGAAAGGGTCTCAACTCCGGCGCGAGTCGCTTCTTCATCAGTCACCTTGTCCTGCCGTTTGAGGTCCCAAACAACTCGATGCAGCCCGGCCGCGCCCGGACCCTTGAGCGAACGAACCGTGTTGCCGCTCTTGTTCTTGATAGTCAGCGTCACCTCCGGGCCGGCGTTTTCGCGCAAGTAGTAAGTGATGTTCGTGCCGTAGGGAGGATTCTCCGCGCGGAAAAACATGTCGCCATTCAGCTCCTCAATTGTCGCCCCGTAAGCGTAACGAGTCTTGAAGAGAGTCCCCGCCTTGACGTCGAAGAGATGGGAAGGTTGTTCAAACATCGGCGCAGACATCTGCTCAAAGGGCGCAATGTCTGCAATCCAGATGGCGCGGCCAAATGTTCCTACAACCAGCTCACGATCCCTTGCCTGGATCGCCATCGCGC
>JBGQJH010000430.1:0-2715 GCA_041498935.1 Pyrinomonadaceae bacterium
CTGCACTGGCAAGAATGTAAACAGAATCGACTTGTTGGGGCTGGTAAGACGACTGAGATTGAATTGTTATAACTGAGAGGGTTTACCGGGGCAGCGGCTCTTTCTTAAACCGCCCGTTTGATTGGCGTTGGTCTGATTGATAACCAACTTCAGCAGACGAAGTATACGACAGCGGTTAACGTAAGGACAAGGAGGATTCAACGCAGCGCCAACGGCGCGAAATGCAAAAGCCTGGGGCAACGCCCCAGGAAACAGTCAATATATGCCGCAAGCGCTGAAGGCGCGAAATCATTTCAGTCCCAGACATATCGTTCGTCGTAATCGATGCCGTAAGTTTTGAGGAACTTGCGAATCCGAACGTTTGGATGGTCAGGCTAAGCAGCTATTTCTCACTCGCTACCCGCGCCGGCGGCCAGGCGCTCGCGCTCGTCTTCGTGCACGACGAGCGTTTCGGATGTCGTCTCGGTCGTGACGTCCCGAGCTGGCCGTCGTTTCGTTAGTCTTTCACGAAGACCCGACGCCACGCTCGCCAACCGGCGCCAGCGCGCGGTATGGCCCAGATCGTCAAGCAACGAATACACAACCGGCGTGGCTATCAAGGTGAGCAACAACGAGAGCGTCTGTCCACCGATAACAACCACGGCGATCGAACGTCTCTCCTCGGCGCCCGGGCCGGTGCCCAAAGCCAAAGGCAGCATGCCGGCAACCAATGCCATTGTCGTCATCAGGATCGGGCGTAGCCGATCTCGATTCCCCTGCATGATTGCTTCATAGCGTTCCATGCCACGCGCGCGCAGGCTGTTCATGTGATCGATCTGGAGGATCGAGTTTTTCTTCACCACGCCGAACAGCACCAGTATGCCGAGTGCTGAATACAGATTTAGCGTGTCGCCGGTGGCCCAAAGCGAGAGCAAAGCAAAAGGAATTGAAAGCGGCAAACTCAGCAGGATCGTGACCGGATGTATGGTGCTCTCAAACTGTGAGGCTAGAATCATGTACATGAAAATGATCGACAGGATGAACGCCCAGATGAATTCCGTAAAAGTTCGTTCCAGCTCACGCGCACGCCCGGAGACTGTGGTCGTATAGGCGGCGGGAAGATTCATCTGCGCAACCGAGCCACGAAGGGCTTCGATGCGATCTGCAAGCGCGAACCCGGGGGCTACCGAGGCGCGCATCGAAACCAGCCGTTCGCGATTAAGTCGATCAATACGCGAAGGGCTTGTATCGCGGTTGATCTTTACCAGGTTATCGAGGCGCACCAGCCCGCCGCGCGATGAGGGAACGTAGAGACGCTGTATGGTCGCGACGTCGCTGCGGTCCTTTTCGTCGAGCCGAAGTTGCACGTCGTAGTCTTCGTTGATCGATTCATCGCGGTAGCGCGAAGCGCGGTCTTCGCCGCCCACCATCAATCTAAGCGCGGTGGCGATGTCGGTGCTGTCCACGCCCAGGTCTGCCGCGCGCGCGCGATCAATCTCCACCCGCAGCTCCGGCTTGTTGAGTTTGAGCGTGGTATCGGCATCGACAATGCCGCCGAGCGACTGCGAACGCTTCATCAGCTCGTCGGCGTAGCCGGCGAGCGCCACGATATCGGGGCCGCGCAAATTAAAATCAATATCGGAGCGTCCGCCGGCGCCAAAATTGAAGGAAGGTGCATTGCGCACGCCGGTGCGCATGGGCGCGTATTTCTGCAAGCGGCGCCTCACTTCGAGCATCACGTCCTGCTGCGAGTAGTTTCCTTTGAAAGCATTTAACGGGTTGCCGCGCATTGTCTCGGTCCAGAGCCGTCCCAACGAAAACGTGCGCTCCTCATGTGGCGCGATGCGAACGTATGCACCTCCCTGATTTACGCCGCCGAGAAAAGATCCGCCCGCGTTGGAGAGTACCAGCGTCACGCCGGGAGTTGAAAGAATATCCTTCTCTATCGCCGCCATCGCCTCGTTCATTACCGCCAGGTTGGTGCCTTCAGGACCATTGACGCTAACTTCAAACTCCGCCTCGTCAACATTCGTAGGGATGAATTCCTGTTTGACCGCGCGATAAAGCGGGATGCTGGAAAACACTACGGCGAGCGCGACCAAAGACACAGCCAGTCGATGACGCATCGCAAAAGTGAGGATCACGGTATAGATTTTGTCGATCCATTTATAGAAACCGCCCCGCGAGGCGGGTGAGCTGTGTGCGCCCTTTTCCTTGCCGGCTTCCTCCACCTTAATCAGCCGCGAACTCATCATCGGCGTCAAAGTAAACGAGACCAGCAAGCTAACCAGGATGGCACAGGCCGCGGTGATGCCAAACTGATAGAGGAAACGCCCGGAGATGGACGACATGAAAGACACCGGCAGGAAGATAACAACCAGCGAAAGCGTCGTCGCCAACACGGCCAGGCCGATATCCTTCGTAGCCTCTCTGGCCGCTTCCCGTGGCTCAATCCGTTTCTCTTCGATGAAACGGAAAATATTTTCCAGCACGACGATGGCATCGTCAATAACCACGCCGACCATTAACACCAGCGCCAGCATCGTAACGCTGTTGAGCGTAAAGTTTAGCGCTCGCATCATGCCGAACGAGGAGATCAACGAACAAGGTATCGCCACTGCGGCGATCAGTGTCGAGCGCCACGAGCGCATGAAGAGCAAGACTACCAGGCTCGCCAGTATGCTGCCGAGTATGAGGTGTTTTTGGATTTCGTGCAGGGCCGCCTCGATATAACGC
>JBGQJH010000431.1:0-2714 GCA_041498935.1 Pyrinomonadaceae bacterium
ATGGCTATCTGATCCTGACGGGGTTTGTTGAAACTCGGTCATGCGATCGTTTGCGTGCGCGTGCCGAAGAGTTGGTTCACGAATTTGACCCGAGTGGCATCGTCTCGATCTTTTCGACCCGCGAACAAAACCGCCTCAGCGATGACTACTTCCTCACCTCCGGCGACAAGATTCGTTTCTTTTTTGAAGAGGATGCCTTCCGGCCTGACGGCACTCTGACGCACGGCAAGGAACATTCGATTAACAAGATCGGACATGCCCTTCACGATCTCGATCCAGTCTTCAGCGAATTCTCAAGGACTCCGGACATCGTACAGTTAGTCGCGGACCTGGGCATTGCGCGCCCGTTGCTCTTGCAGGGAATGTACATCTTCAAGCAACCGCGGATTGGTGGCGAAGTCACCTGCCACCAGGACAGTACATTTCTTTACACTGAGCCGACGGACATCGCCGGCCTGTGGTTTGCGCTTGAAGAAGCGACGATTGAGAACAGCTGTCTCTGGGCAATTCCCGGCGGGCACAAACTCGGATTGAAATCACGCTGGCTGCGCGGCGCGGAAGGTGGAATGAAGTTTGACGTTTTTGATTCCAGTCCATGGCCGGAAGAGACGCTCGTCCCGCTCGAGGTGCGCCAGGGTAGTTTGATAATTCTCAATGGCCTGTTGCCACACAAGAGCCTGGCCAACCGCTCTACAAAATCCCGCCAAGCTTATACGCTTCACGTCATTAGCGGTGCTTGCCGCTATCCTGAAAACAACTGGCTGCAGCGTTCTCAGGAGCTGCCGTTGCGTGGCTTCGATTCCTGACAAGAACCGGAACGGCTGCCGGCAGTTGGGAGCAGCAGACGCAAGGCGGCAAACGCTAAAAAGCCGCAAAAACCGCAGGAAACCTATATATTTTAGAGGGCTGGACGGAGGAGGCCGCAGAAGATGCCCTGGACCCTGACCCGGTTGGCCGGCATTGTAATCGATTCGAGCTGCGAATTAGCGGGCCGTAATTCAACCTCCGCACCGTGGCGATAGAGCCGCTTGAGCGTGGCGTGAGTTTCATCAACCAGCGCGACCACGATCTCGCCGTTGCGAGCTTCGGGACGATCCTCGATCAAGGCGATGTCTCCGTCGCAGATGTGCTCGTCGATCATTGAATCGCCTTCAACTCGCAAAGCGTAGACCCTCTCCGGTCTAACCTTGTTCAGCATAAAGCGCGGGACGGCGATCACTTCTTCATCAGGGACTACCTCGATCGGCTGTCCGGCTGCGATTCGGCCGGCTACACGAATCTCACAAAGCGAATCCGAAGGAAACTGTTCGACGTTAACTGCCAGCGCAAAGGATCCGTCTCGACCGCGGCGAGTGATCAAGCCGCGCTTTTCAAGCGCGACGATGTGCTTAGCAACTGTCGCGCGCGACTTCACGCCAATGTGATTAGCAATCTGTGTGTAGGAAGGTACGTGGCCACGGCGTTCCAGGAAGCGCGTGATGTAATCGAGAATCTCTTTCTGTCGCTGGGTACGTGGGAGCATAGGTTCCTGTCAGAATTCGCGAGAGCTTACAATCGATGAAGCGGCAAGACAACCCCTTGAGGTGACGGGGGCATTCTATGGCGCGCTAACGAAAGCGTCAAGTCTTTGTTGCGCGCCATAGATCATGAAGCTCAGTCTAGTGCGTCGAGTAGCGCGCTAGTGTTCGCGGGAAGATGCGAACGCCGGCGGGCATCTGAGTCAACGTCATTGCGTTGTTCGTCAAAACTTCCCGGGCCTTCAGGCCATACACCGCCTCGTTAAGATTATTGTCCGGACTGATCACCGCGCCCTTTAAAGCTGCCCCGATGAAAGCGCCCTTGCTACGAGAGTATGAAAGGATTCCTGCATCCAACCTTGGATTGGTAGAAGCGGCAGCTTCGCGCCCTACTGGACCAGCCGCCACCCCCACTTCGCCGCCAATCTCAAACTTGTCTTTCAACAGACCGTTCAAGCCGTCCTCGTTCATTATTAACAAAACGTAATCGGTCTTCGTGGCGCCGATCTGAGCGCCAAAGCTTCCGCCGCTCAGGTTGAAGAACGCGGGCGCTGTCCAGCCTTTTGGCCCTCGCCTGCTGATTGCGCCCTGACCGCCTTTGCCGCCAATAATAAAAGCTGCCTTGAGGACATCCGGAAAGACCGCAATCGCTTCGGCTTTGTCCAGCAACTCCTTGGGAATCGCCTTCTCCCTCACGTTCATGATTTCAGTGAAAACTTCGGCCGCCTCGCGTGAATGGCGCGTTGCATCTTGCAGCCTGCTCTTCTTTTGCGCCGATACCAAATTCGCTGAGAACGCCAGCAACAAGACCACGCTCCCCGCACAAATCGCCGTTTGTCGCATCGAAAACCTCATCATCAATCTCCTCGCAGGTGTTGAAATAGAAACGCGAAGGGGGGAAAAAGAAGCTCGCAACACCAGCGCGAGACTTTTTTGCCGTTTCTGTAAATCTGATACTACACTTACTAGCCCGCAGAGTGGTAGCACAGCGCGGCTTGCGAGCGATGCCGTTCTCATATTTATGTAGTGACTTTTCGCAAGCGTAGCGAATTCGTGATCACCGACACGGAACTAAAGCTCATCGCCGCGGCGGCGATCATCGGACTCAGCAAAATACCGAAAAAGGGATAGAGAACTCCGGCCGCAATGGGAACGCCAAGCGAGTTGTAGATAAAAGCAAAGAACAGGTTCTGTTTG
>JBGQJH010000432.1:0-2712 GCA_041498935.1 Pyrinomonadaceae bacterium
ACGAGTGACAAGATAAGTCTTTCGGAACTTGTCACTTGTCACTATTTACTATTCACTGCTTTAAATGGCCAAGCAAGATTATTACGAAGTACTGGGTATCAAGCGCGACGCTAAGCCGGAGGAGATCAAGAAGGCCTATCGACGGCTCGCGCGCAAGTATCACCCGGACGTCAATCCTGGAGACAAAGCTGCCGAAGAACGTTTCAAGTTAACTACCGAAGCGCATGACGTGCTTTCGGATCCGAAGAAGCGTTCTGTCTACGATCGCTTCGGTCAATATTCCGACAACCTTGCCGACGCTGCCGCACGCGGCGGCGGACCAACCGCCGGTCGCACTACTCCCGGTTTTGATTTCAGCGGGTTCGACTGGAGCACGACCACTAGCCCGGGCAGTGGCGCTGGTGGATCGAGTTTCCGCGACATTTTCGCAGATCTTTTTGGCGGCGGAGCGGCTAAGGAGCAGGAGCCGCTGCGGCCGCAGCCCCAACGTGGCGCGGACATTGAGATGCCCCTGGCCCTGTCGTTTGAAGAAGCGATCAAGGGTTTAACTACCAACCTCACGGTAAATCGTTCTGAACAATGTTCGCGTTGCAATGGCGCCGGCGACATCGGTGGGCCAGTGATGGTTTGCGCCACCTGCAAGGGCTCGGGACAAGTGCAACGCGCCGGCGGACGTTTGCGTTTTGCGCAGGAATGTCCGGACTGCGGTGGCACCGGCCGCAGACGATCGCCCTGCTCATTATGCAAGGGCAGAGGGACGGTCCCAAAAACCGAGACTGTGAAAGTGCGCATCCCCGCCGGCGTGGAAACAGGTTCGCGCGTGCGGATTCCGGGAAAAGGTGAAGGCGGACGCCTGGGCGCGCCGCCGGGCGACCTGCACATCATCACCAATGTGGGTAGTCATAAATACTTCACCCGCAAAGGCGACAACATTTACGTCATCGTTCCGATAACCGTGCCTGAAGGCGCGCTCGGTGCAAAGATTGAAGTGCCAACCGTCGAAGGCAAGGCGCAGTTGCGCATACCACCGGGCACGCAGTCGGGTCAAAAATTTCGCTTGCGCCGGCGCGGTGCCCCATCTTTGCGCAAGCCCGGCGCGCACGGCGACCAGTTTGTGGAAGTGCAAGTGATGCTGCCGAAGGTGATCTCGGAAGAGACAAAGGAACTACTACGGCAGTATTCGAAACTGAACCCTGAAAACCCCAGGGTGGAGATGGGTCTCGAGTAGAGGCCGGATGTCAGATGCTAGATGTCAGTTAGAACTGATGGACTGACTAACATCTGACATCCAACATCTGATATCTATTTTTATGAAACGCAAACTGAAGACATACACAATCAGCGCCGTCGCGGATCAGTATGGCATCCATCCGCAGACGCTGCGGTTGTATGAGCGTGAGGGTTTGTTGAAACCCTCGCGGTCTGAAGGCAACACCAGGCTCTACACCGATCCTGATCTCGCGCGGCTCGAGTTGATCCTTTCCCTGACGCGGGACCTGGGCGTAAATCTCGCCGGCGTGGAGATCATTCTCAACATGCGCGAGAAGATGGATGCGATGCAGCAGGAATTTGAGCGTTTTTTCCAGTACCTACAGTCACACGCTGATGAGTTAACAAATTTCGTCGAACCTCCTGCCGAAGGCACTACCGACGCGCTGGTCCCACTCACGCGCGCCGCCGCACTCCGCCGCCGCAGCGCCTCGCGCAGCTAAGACAAATTTCTTGCATCTTTGGGACATGCGCCTCTATTCCCAGGGGCGTGACGGAATCGCTCCGCCCGCAGTAGGCTGCTCAAGCAAACCGAGGGCATCCGGGCTCCGCGGAGTTCCCAAAGTGTCGACTAGATTTCTCTAGTGCCAGATTTGAACATTCGTCGACCTCCACCGCTGAACGCGGTCGAAAAGGTTAAGAGATGACAAGGCTTTCCTCAGCGCGTTTCATTATCTCGATCCTTCAAATGGGCTCGCTCTTGCTCGCGTCGAACCTCGCGCGAACCGCGACGGCCTCCGCGCAGGACCTTGATAATGTAACGATCAATGGCAGCGTGTCGGATCAGAATGGCGCCGTCATTCCTGGCGCCACCATCGAGGCTATCCTGGTAAGGACGGGCACAGCGCGCACCACGGTGACTGATGATGAAGGACGTTACCGCATTATTCAGCTTGAGCCCGGTGCCTACAATCTGCGCGTGTCATTTACCGGCTTTGCGCCGCTGGAGAAAAGGGAACTCAGCTTCGTTGCCGGCAAAAACGCGCAGCTCGACTTTACTCTCCTACCTGAAGGCGTAACAGTCGACCCCGTTGTAGTCACCGCCACGGACACTCCCGCCGTCGATACCACGCGCACCGTAGTGGGCGGCACGGTCACGACGCATGAAGTCGAATCGCTTCCGGACGCCACGCGCTCGCCGCTGGACCTGATTTTCACTTTGCCAGGCGTCTCCGAAGAAGCGCTCTCCACGCGCGATCTCGCCGAAGATCGGAACACGTCAAACGCCAACACGCCGGAAGAGGCCGGAACATTCTCGCTGTCCGGCGGCCCGGCTTATTCCAACAACATCACCATTGACGGTCTCGACAACAACGACGACCGCGCCGCGCGCGAACGTTTCCAGCCTTCGGTTGAAGCGGTCGAGGAAGTTCAGATCATCACCAATCAGTTTTCGGCGGAGTATGGTCGTGCTTCGGGCGGGCGTATCAACATCCGCACGCG
>JBGQJH010000433.1:0-2708 GCA_041498935.1 Pyrinomonadaceae bacterium
CTGCGCAACCGCTCAGACACTTGTTGGACGCCGCGCGGCAATCCGATGACAATGCCCGCAAAGATTAGCAGTGAAATTCCATTGCCCACGCCTCGCTCGGTAATCTGTTCGCCCAGCCACATAACAAAGATTGTGCCGGTAGTTAACGTGAGCACGGTCGTGAAAAGGAAGCCCCAGGTTGGCGCACCGACTCCGTTAACCTGCAACCAGTGAGCAACAAACGAAGTTTGAATACCTGACAGTCCGACAGTCAGGTACCGGGTCCACTGGTTGATCTTCTGCCGGCCCATCTCGCCTTCTTCCTGCAGCTTCTTTAACTGCGGCGAAACGACCGTCATCAATTGCAGAATGATAGAGGCGGTAATGTAGGGAGTTACGCCCAGCGCAAAAATTGAAATCGTGCGGAAGTTTCCGCCCGAGAAGAGATCCAGCACGCCGAGCAGAGTTCCGGCAACATCGTGCCAAACCTGATCCAACCGATCCCTATTGATTCCGGGAGCACCGATATGCGCGCCCAGGCGATAGATGGCGAGCATGCCAAGCGTAAACAAAATGCGCCGGCGAAGATCCGGCACATTGAACATGTTGCGAACCGCCGCAAAAAACTTATCCATTTAGCGTCCTTTCGCTCGCGCTTGCGGAGAGCTACGCTTCCTTGCCAACTTCCGCGCCAATTTCGGTTACGGTCCCGCCGGCTTTTTCGATTTTCGCGCGCGCGCTTTTCGTAAAACGGTGCGCTGAAATGCGCAGCGGCTTTGACAGCTCGCCGTTGCCCAGCACAACCACATCATGTTCGGCCTTCTTGATTATTCCGCGATCGTGCAGGAGCTCGGGCGTCACTTCTTCGTTAGCCTCGAAGCCTCGGTCGAGTGCTGCCAAACTAACCTCGAGCCAGCGCTTCTTGAAGATGTTAGTGAAACCACGCTTGGGCAAACGACGGTGCAGCGGCATCTGACCGCCTTCGAAGCCGATCTTAGCGGAGTAGCCGGAGCGGGACTTCTGCCCTTTCTCGCCACGGCTGGCCGTTTTCCCCATACCAGAGCCCGGCCCTCTTCCCACACGCTTCTTCTTATGTACTGAACCCTTCGCAGGTTTTAGATTATTGAGACTTAGTACCATGATATTTTTTTGAACTTTGTACTTTGGCGTTTGAACTTTGAGCTTTGAACTTCGCACTTCTCCAGGCTCTAAGTACAAAGCACGAAGCACAAAGATCGTTATTCTATGATTCGCAGGAGATGGGGGATCTTGGCTACAGCGCCTCGCATGGAAGCTGTATCCGGACGCACGACGATTTGGTTGAGCTTGGTCAACCCCAAACTGCGCACCATCTGCTTATGAGTTTTCGGCGTCGCAATAAAACTTCGGTAATATTGAATTCGGAGCGTACCTTCGCTCGCCGAACCTTTTGCCTTGGCGGCTGGGCTCTTTGCTTTTCTCGGCATAACACCTCAACCCTCGTGAATTACCAATTACGAATCGCTTTCCTATTTACGATTCACTATTTACTATTCACCGTTTCTAGATTTCCTCGACCTGCTTACCTCTTAGCCGCGCCAGTTCCATCGGATCCTTCATCCTCAGGAGAGCGTCAAAGGTTGCGCGCACAACATTGTGCGGATTGGTCGAGCCCAGGACTTTCGTACGCACGTCATGTACGCCGACAGCCTGCATCACGGCGCGCACTGCGCCGCCCGCGATTACACCAGTACCTTCAGATGCCGGCTTAACCAACACGCGGCCCGCGCCGAATTTTCCGATCAACTGGTGCGGCACCGTATTCTGGATCAGGGGCACGCGAATCAGACTCTTCTTGGCCGCTTCGATTGCCTTCTTGATCGCCAGCGGTACTTCACGCGCCTTGCCGGTTCCAAAGCCCACATGGCCGCCTTCGTCACCGACCACGACCAGCGCCGCGAACGACATGTTTTTGCCGCCCTTCACCACTTTGGTCACGCGGTTGATAGAGATGACTTGATCTTTTAGATCCAGGCCCTGGGCCGAGATGCGTTGCTTAGGTTGTCTCATTGCTTTTCTTTGGACTTCTTTCGCGGCTTTCCTTCCGCTTTCACTTCCACGTTTTCTTTCGGCCGGGCTTCAGACGCTTCTTCCTCCCGGGCCGCCAATTCATTCTTGTTCAGACCGGCTTCGCGAGCGGCGTCAGTCAGCGCTTTGATGCGACCATGATAAAGATAACCGCCGCGGTCGAAGACCACGCTGCCGATGCCTTTTTCAAGCGCGCGCTCTGCGATCGCCTTGCCGATCCGCCGCGCAGCATCGACATTGCCGCCGGTAGATCCCCGCAAATCCTTTTCTGTAGTCGATGCCGACACAATCGTCTTACCGAGTTGGTCGTCAACTACCTGCGCATAGATATGATTCAGGCTGCGATAGACGGCCAGCCGCGGCCGCTCGCTGCTGCCTTTTACCTTGCGGCGAATTCGCCTGTGAATCGCCTCGCGAACTATTGCTCTGCTCGTGTTTGCCATTTCTTCCTCGTGAATCGTAAATCGTGAATCGTAAATAGTAGTTTTTTCTATTTACGATTCACGATTCACTATTTACCGGTCTTTCCAGGCTTCAGTTTAACGGGCACATCCGCGTAGCGTATGCCTTTCCCTTTGTAAGCGTCAGGCTTGCGCAACTTATGCATCTCGGCCGCCACCTGTCCGAGCTTTTGCTTATCGATGCTCGTTAGCGTCAGTGTC
>JBGQJH010000434.1:0-2706 GCA_041498935.1 Pyrinomonadaceae bacterium
ACCGGCGCTGACTCCGGGTAGCCAGATTCGGTATGCGGCTTTGAACTCACCAGCGTCGATTAAGGCCGCAACCATCCCTTGCCGGTCGTCTGGTGCGAGCTGCGACGCAGCCAGCACGAGATTTACTCCCGCATCGATATTCTTCTGAGCCACCAGGAAGCGCCCGAGCGAAAGAAGTTCGCTGTCGTCTTGCGGTTGTGTCGCTGCAAGCACGCACTTAACCTGCGCGTCGCAAACTCCCCACACCAGATCAATCATGGCTGGGAAAAGCGTGGGATCGCTCCGGGCAGCCACACGCATTTCGCTGAAAGCCTGGTTGAGCTCGTTTCTTCTCAACAGGACATTTCCCAGTTGCCAGTGTGGCTCCGAGTAATACGGCGCCAGTTGGATCGCCCGCCGCAACGTTCGCAGGGAGCCGGACGTATCACCGCTATCCTCTCGCAGCCGTCCCAGCTCTTGCCACAGAAGATAGTCGTCGGGCTTCAGAGAAACCGCGCGCTCGAATTCCGCAACGGCCTCGGCATTCCTACCGGCATTCGCGAGCTCTACTGCATACGCGTAATGTGCTGCGGGGTCAGCAGCGTTGAAGTCGAGCGCGCGTTTGGTTGCCGCCAATGAATTGGTAGCCGAGCCGAATTCTGAAAGGAGCCGCGAAAGCCCCGCGCGCGCACTTGCGATGCCGCCCCAAATGCAAGTAAGCAGAGTTGCCAGGGCAATGGCATAACGAACTTGCGGTGCGAGCCAATGAATTGCTTTCAGGTACTGGTACATCAGTTTCATGGAGTTGATGCCGTTAAGCAGATGGGCGAATCGTTACAGCTCGGGAATTAAGGGAAACTGGCTCTAATCGACGTTTCCTAACTATTCAGAAATCGAAATCGAAAGAGACTGCGGTAGCTAAATGAGCGTACGTTCCAGCGTTAATGGGTCGAACTATCATCCAGTTCGACCTGTCACAGGTCTTGTGGCTATCGTTCTTGTTTTCTTTGCGGCATCGCTTATTACTGCACGTGAGCCGTCCAAAGAGAAGATCGCTTCCTTGAAACGTGCGGTCGTGATCGTTACCACCTATGACGATCACGGGAAGCCCTTACTCCAGGGCAGTGGTTTTTTCATTACGCCAGATCACATAGTCACCAACCTTCACGTCATCAGCCACGCCAGTGAAATCCGCGTCGAGACCTTCGCGGGAAAGACCTTCACGGTTCAGACGATTATCGCCACGGACGCCGGTTCCGACCTGGCGCTGTTGCAGGTGAATTGCCCTCGCACAGACGCGGTACTCCAGATCGAGTCTGCGACGCCAACCGAAGGCGAATCGATCATCGTGCTCAGTAATCCTCAGGGTTCTCGTTGGAAAGTCACTCATGGTCGAGTAGGCAGAATCTGGCAGTTCGAGAGTTTCGGCAGACGAATGCAGGTTACCGCCGGCATATTTCCGGGTAGCAGCGGCGGCCCTGTTCTGAATCAACGGGGACAGGTCATTGGCATTGCGGTTATGCACATGGATGGCGCCGACGACCTGAACTTTGCAGTGCCAGCCGAGAACTTGAAAAGGCTTCAAGCCTCGGCAAGCATCGCCGGCAATCACGGTGCGGCTAGAGCCAACCAACCCGGCCAACAGCAATGAAGCTGGTTCCGGCCCGCGCTCGGTAACACATCACAACTAGGGCTTGCGCGGATTGTCACTACTCAGATCGCTGCCACGCTTGCCTGATTTAGCTGCGGCAGCGCCGCCGACAACTCCAGCGGCTGCGGCGGCAATTCCAGCTGTCTGACCAGCGCCCAGGCCACCCTGAGCCGCTCCGATCGCCGCTCCCGTTTCCGGTCCTTGCGCGTTCTTCATTTTTGCAATCACGCTCGAAACCTTCGATGGGTCGGTCCCAAACACTGTACCTTCAGACGTAATTACGATGCCGCTGATCCCTTTGTTGGTGGTCAACACGACGTATCCCGCCCGGAGTTGTACCGTAACCTGGCTCGCGGCGAACACGAGTGTCAGGTCGCTGTTTGCCGCGATGTCGAGGCGGCCCAGCGGGCCCAGGTCGACCGTCGCACCGATCTTATCAGGGCATTGAATTCGCGCTCCCGAGATAATCGTATAGCCCGAGCCGGCCTTGTTGCTGTTAACCAGCACCGGTTTGTTGTTACCCGTTCTAAGTTTTCCCATCAAACCCGGGCCGGCCATCACCTGAGCTTGAAATGCACACGCGACAAAGACCAGCGCGATTGTCTTGGTAAGTTTTGAAATCGAGATCATCTGATTCTCCTTTTATTTGTAGCCGGAACTGTTATTCCCACTGGCTTACGTTGTTCTCACCGAAATCCCTGGTGGCAATTACCACGAGAGCAATGAACATCACGGCGTTTGCCGTGACATGAAGTCCAAAATCCACCACGTTGTGGGCCATGAGTCCGAATATTCCCGTTAACGCGCCGAGACCTGCGGCGCGTCGCAGGGCCTCCGCGCTAAGAAGTTGATGGCGGGCGCGTTTGAGAAAGATGAAGCCAAACCAGACGACCAGCCCAACCCCGACCAACCCCCCCGATGCGAGCAGCTCAAGGTAATCGTTATGCGCCGCCTCGGGAGTCCACTTGCCGGACCCGTCGTGAAACTTTGTGATTGCAACACCGTAAGCGCCAAACCCACTGCCCGTTAGTGGATGGGCCTTAATCAACTGCCACGTCGCGCTCCACACTTCGCGC
>JBGQJH010000435.1:0-2700 GCA_041498935.1 Pyrinomonadaceae bacterium
ACAAAAGCCTTTGGTCTAAGCGGACTGCGCTGCGGATGGATTCTCGCCGAGCCGGAGCTCGCCAAACGCATGTGGTTCTTGAACGATCTTTTTGCCGCAACCCCGGTACATGCCGGCGAACGGCTGAGCGTAGTTGCGCTTGAACAGCTGGCAGGCATTGCCGAGCAAGCTCAGATCCGGCTGGATCGAAATCGGGAACTGCTGAATCAATTTCTCCACACGCGAGCCGATCTCGAAGCGATTCGGCCGCCATTTGGCTCGATCATGTTTCCGCGCGTTAAGCCCGGCAAGGCGGCAAGCGCGGATGAATTGTGCCGGTTGCTGCGAGAGAAATATGAAACGTCAGTTGTGCCGGGAAGTTTTTTTGAGATGCCCGATCATTTCCGCGTCGGGCTGGGTGGTGATACTGAAACGTTGACGGCGGGACTGGAGCGGCTGGGCAGCGCGCTCGATGAACTAAGGTAGCTCCCTTGGGAAAGTCAGAAATGAATCTCTCTCTTCGTACTGAAGAAAACTCTTGTCAAGTTGCTTTCGACGCGTAGCGTCGGCATGAATTTAGCCCGGCCTTTCAAGGCCGGGAAGGTCAACGAGGCGTCCGCGTCGCGTAGCGACGCCTGAAACTAGCGCTGGATTCAATCGTCGCTACGCGACGAGAACAGGCACTAACCTGATTCCCGGCGTTAAAACGCCGGGCTAAATTCATACCGACGCTACGCGTCGAAGACACTCTAATCAGAGTTTCCTTAAGTCTGTTTGTCGAGTTGTCACCAGGAACGGTTGTCGCTTCATTACAGAACTGCATCATCAGCAATCAAATCAGTGTTTGGATCTCACTGCCGCGAGTTTCAGCCAGAAATACAAACCATCCGCTGCCTCGATGCCGGCGGCTTCCGGAGTGATCCTGATTGGCGTGCCGTTGGGCCAGTCACTTTTCCGCATTCTGCCACCACCAGTTCCCTGGAAGTAGACCTTGCCTTTCGTCTGCCGTTTTCCGGTGTGAGGCGCCAGCACTGAATACTCAATCTGCAGGTCCTGCGAATTCATGATGATAGTTCCACTCTGGAAACTATCGATGTCAAACTTCAGCAGTATTACAAACGCCTCAGTTTCAGCTTTCGCGCGCTCGACCGCTTGCCCTTCTTTAGTGTCTCCAATTGACGTCGCGTCGATATTTTCATACTGATTCAGATGCTTGACGAAACTGGCGAGAATTTGGTCTTCGGTATGAAGGTGTTTCGAGGTTGGCTGTCTTGCCACCAGCAACTGCACTTTGGACGAGAGCTGACCAAGTCCGAGCGGTTTTTCTGCTGCGGGATTGGGGCTCTCGGTTGGGGCGACTGTCGGCGGCGACGTTGCGCTTACCGGCGATGAAGGTTTCGCGGCGCGGCGCCCTGACTGCGCCTCTGCCTCCCCCGCTTCCAGAGCCACACCAAACAACAAGAAGACGACTGCAAGGCCCCATTGTTTGCGACTTTGGTGGTTCAAATGGGGAAACAAGCTCATTATGCTCGGGTCCGGGTTCCCGCGCGGGCGGCCTGCGTGGGGCGACATAGTTAAGCTTTCATCTCCAACGGATGGTCCTTTAGAAGCTGGGCACAGTACACAAGGTTGCGTGCCAGATTCATAGCCATCGTCTTTGTTGCCTGGTTTTTTAGTAGCTTTTCGCGGTCCCCGGCAGGTCGCAGTCGTGATGCGGCTTTGGTTTGTACATAGGTTAGCTCCTACTTTGCCGGCAGGTTATAGAGGTTGATGGCGTTCTCGCGCAGCACCATCTGCGCCAGCTCCACTGCACGGGCGCGCGTGATTTCGTGGTCATTCATCATACCCGTCAAGGCCAGGGCAAGCGCCTGGCGCGCGGTCGTGTTTGAGAGCCAGGCGACTTCGGGCCAATCCACTTCGGGACCAAACGAAAACGCATCCGTGCCGAAAAGAATCTTGTCGGGATAAGCCTCGAGCCAGTTGCGCAGCACTTCGCTCAGCTCGCGTGGGTAAATCAAAAACGTCTGCGCGGAAAAGTCTGCATAGACATTCGGCTTATTCATCAGTGACGCGGTCTCTTTCGTAAACGGATAGCCGCCGTGAATGATTACGAAGTTGGTTTTCCTGAGCGAGGGATCGTTGAACGCCGATTCCAGCAGCAGCGGATTACTGCCGCTTTGTCTGTAAAAACCACCGAAGCCGCTGATAACGTGGATATGCACGGCGAGACCAAGCCGGCCAGCCTCGCGAGCGACGTAGCGAAAGAGAAAATCCTGAAGCGTCTTGTAGTCGGCGGCAGACGGCTCACCGCCTCGCACGTAGCGCGAATAGATACGCCGTGCCGCGCCGCTGTCAGCTTCATCAAAGTCGAGCTTGCGCAGGTAAGCTGCTTCAAACTTTACCGCGAGTGCGCCCTCACGCTTTTGGGCTTCCAACGTGGCCGTCACAACCTTCGCGAGGTAAGCGTCGAGCGTCGCGGGCAGGGCCTTCAATCCCGCGCGCGCGAGGTAACGCTTTAGAAGACTTTCTTCGTGCGGGTAGAAGGCGCGATACTCCGGACTCGATCTCTTCGCCGCTTCGTTACTCAGAGGGAAAATCAAGGCATCGACATACGACACCCATCTGAAGCGCGGTGCTACCAGGCCTCGTCCCATCGCCACGCGGTTAGCAAACATCGTTTCGATGCCAAGCTGATCGAGGGCCCAAACCGGAAACTTCTCG
>JBGQJH010000436.1:0-2681 GCA_041498935.1 Pyrinomonadaceae bacterium
GCCAAGCGCTCTAACTGCCGGTCAACTACGCGGTAACGCAGTGGTTGCGGACAGTCTATTTCGAACGCCAACAAACCGGGTGTATCCTTGTCATTGCTGGTTACCCCCTTGTTCATCCATCCGCACATTCCCATACATGATCTCTGGTGGCTCGCTGCTGGCGGCGGCGCGAGCTATGGCGCCCGCTATGTGACTCATAAGGTTCGCGTGGTGCGCAGTCTGGCGCGGCGTTTCCGGGCGTCAGATCCGACAGCGGAACTCCTGCGACTGCAATCTGCTTATGGCTACAACGCGCACTCATTGATAAGTATCACCCCAGGCGCGATGACGTGGACCATGCCAGGGGTAGATGGCGCGATCATTTATGGTGAATTTGGCAGAGTGTGGCTGGCGGCCGGCGATCCAATGGCAAAACCAGAGGACATCAAGTCGTTGGTCAAAGGCTTTGTGACTGCTGCTACCAAAGCCAGACGCATCGCCGCTTTTGTGCCGGCAACCGAACGTTTTGCACGCGAGGCCGTTCAACTCGGCTTGAGCGCAATCAAGATCGGCGCGGCTCCTTACTTTGATTTAGAAGTTTGGCAACCTCGCGGCAATTCGGCCAAGAAAATGCGCGCGGGCGTTAACCAGGCATTGCGAGCCGGGATTCGAATCGAGAGTGTGGTCAGCTTCAGTGAAGAACTAAAGAAAGAGACCGCGGAGTTGTGTCTCCTGTGGCTCAAGACGCGCCGCGCGGCGACAACGTTTGGCTGGCTGTTGGCTCTTGATCCTTTTCTCCAATCTGAGCGAAAGAAGTTGTTTACCGCACGCGATGCCGGCAATCGCCTGGTAGGCCTGCTGGCGGCAAGCCCGATTCCCGCGCGCGATGGCTGGTATCTTGAGGACGTTGTGCGCGCCCATGACGCGCCAAAAGGCACCGCTGATCTTTTGGTTTTCGAAACCTTGCAGCGACTTAAAGCCGAAGGCGCAACTGTGGCAACACTCGGAACGGCGCCGCTGGCCAAAGAAGGCGTGGATGATATTTCAACTCACGATCACCCGGTGATTGAACGCGCTTTGGGAGTGGCGTCGAAACGTTTGGCTGCCTTTTATAATTTTGAAGGCCTACGAAGATTCAAGGCGAAGTTTGTAGCCAGCCGCTGGGAGAGCGAGTATGCGCTGGTGCAGCATGGAGTGTTGGTGCCGAGTCGAGTAGCTCATGCATTGCTGCGCGCCATTGTGCCCGGTGGTCTGAAACAGTTTCTCGCCAGACGAGCGCTGCGTTCACTAGGGCGCTGAGATTGTCCTGTTGTTTTTCAGTAGCGCCCCAATTCGCATCACCGCAATCCCTCCGAGGATAGAGAGAAACGGAAAAACCTCGACCACGTAGCGCGGCTCGGGATTCTCCAGCGTCGCGAAAAAACCAAGCCGCAGAAAGATCATCAACGCAGCCAGCAGCAGCCACTGTCTTGCGATGAAGTCGCGCGCCTGCCATAAGCACCACCCGCCCGCAATTCCCAGCAATGTGTAAACAAACGTCAGGCCGGCAAACAGCGGCAACCAGTATTGCTGATGGATGTCGTAATCAAGATCCGAGAGCGGGAGCAGCTCGCCTTCAAATGGATAGTATTGCGAGTGAGTATCAAACCAGAGCGAGCGAGCGCGTTTTAGCGGTAGCCAAACGTAATACCGGAACGGGTGCCGAGCGATGCGCTCCTGTGCGATCATGGCAAAGCCGGCGTCGATCTCCGGCGTCATCTCTACTGGCTGATCGGTTGCCCGATCAGAAGGCGCGTTTTCGTCGCCCTGATCGGTCTCATCGGCCTCATCGCTCTCGTCACCCCCGTCAGTTTTGTCAGTCTTGTCAGTTTCGTCAGTTTCGTCAGCCGGCGACGCTTCGTCGGTCGGCTTAGCTGGTTCAGTCGCTTTTTGGTTTGGTTCATCTGCCGAAGGAGACGGCGCGGCTTGTGACTCCGGCTCAGCAGTAAACAGCTCCGGTTCTTCAGGAGGATGGTTATACTTTTCCAGCAACGCGGCGACTCGTTGCTTTTCCTCCGCGGAGTCGAAAGCGCGATCGGGAATGTCCGTTAACTTGATTGGTGAATCATCCAACGTCCAAAGCACCGGCCCGATATAACGTCCCTCGTCAATCCAGGTGCGCAGCCAGGTGAGATAACCGCGCGGCACAAATTCACCAGGCATTTCCGCGTGGGCCGGAGCAAGAGGCTGAAAGAGATGAAACAGGCGGTAGTTGCGAACAGTCCAGGGAACCAGCACCAGGCAGAACGCTAACGAAAACACCGCGCCGAGGTATGAGGCCCGCGCAGATCGGTAGAGGAGCTCTGCTCGTTTCGTGCTTAGCTTCACCTCGTTGGCGCGCGCCAGCGTTGTAACAACCAGCGTAATTCCGATTGCCAGGGCGAAGAGCCCGCTGTCAGGGCGAAACAAGACTGCGACTCCGGCAATCAAACCGGTCGCTGCCCACCACCAGGCCGGACTTCGGCGCGCATTCCCTGACGTGGTTGCCTGCAGCGCCAGCGTCGCCGTCAAAGACATCGCACGCGCAAAGAACACGGTCAGTGTTTCAGTCAGGATTGTCGCGACGTAGATCGTGGTAAACGGGCAAACAGCAGCCAGGGCCAGCGCGGCGATTGAGCTACGCCGCTTCCGTCTTTCATCAGGCTCCCAAAGAAAGGCAATGA
>JBGQJH010000437.1:0-2680 GCA_041498935.1 Pyrinomonadaceae bacterium
GCGCGAACAGGCGCTGCGGATGTTTACAATCTGGCCCGCCTACGCAGCATTTGAAGAGACCCTGCGAGGTTCGATTGAACCCGGCAAGCTGGCCGACTTCACCGTGCTCTCCGCCGACATCATGAAGATTCCGGAAATGGAGATCCTGAAGACACACTGCGTGATGACGGTGATTGGCGGCGAAATCGTTTATGAAACCGCGAGTCATCATTGAGTAGTCCGATAGCAGTGATTGGAGAAACCAGTAAAGTAAGGAATCAAATGAGACCGTCACGAAGGATCGTCGCCACTATTGCCACTCTGTTGGCGCTAGTTGTTAACGCTTCGTTCGTTGCGCAGACCACCCCATCCAATCCGAGCGGCCCGCAAACTCCTTCGGTGAGGTTGAATGTGATTGTTACCGATAGCGCCAACCATTCCCTGGACGATATCCGTAAAGGTGACATTAGAGTTTTCGAGGACAAGGTAGAACAAACAGTTCTGCTTTCCGAAAAAGACGAAAGACCTGTTGATTATGGGATCGTTATTGATACCTCGGGCTCGTTTAAGAGTGTGATGGGTCCCGCACTTGAGGCCGTGAGTGTAATAATTAGTAACAATCGCCCCGCCGACGAAACCTTTATCGAGCGTTTTGTGAGTAGCGACAAGATTGAGACATTGCGAGATTTTACAAGCGATAAAAGCCTTTTGCTTGCGGCTCTGAAATCGATCAGGGTTGAAGGAGGACAATCTGCAGTTTTAGACGCCCTGTATCTGGCAGTTGACCATACGGCAAAGCATGCGCAAAAAGAACGTCGGCAAGCTGTAGTTTTGATAACCGATGGTGAAGATAGACAGAGTTTCTACAAACTGGAAGACACCGTCAAATTCCTTCGCGCAACCAACGTTCAGGTATTCATCATCGGCATCGTTTTCATGCTGGATAAGGAAAGCGGTCTAATACGCCAGAGTCCGCGCGACAAAGCAGAAAAACTTTTAGCTACCTTCGCTGAAGAAAGCGGCGGCCGGCTATTCTTTGTGAAAAATCTAAATGAATTGGCAAAGGCGGTTGCTGAGATCGTTCACGATTTACGCGGCCAATTCCTGATTAGCTACCAGCCTACTAACAGCGGAAAGACCAGCTTTCGGAAGGTCGATGTCAAACTTGTCGAAGCTCCAGATAGAAAGAAGTGGAGCGTCATCGCCCGTCCTGGTTATTACCTGAACGCTCCAGGCCCAAACGCAAAACCGTGAAGACAAGAAACCACATGAATCACTCTACGCAGGAGCGCCTAAGAGTCATTACACGGCCCGGCCACTGGCTCAATGTTCAGCATTCGGTTCCGCGGGCCGATGAAAGAGAATCCCCATGACAAAGTTTCCAAATTCCCGGCTCCATCGGCGCAATTTTCTTTCCCTTGCAGGCAAGGGCCTTGGGCTGGCCACGCTCTCTTCAGCTACAGTGGCGTCGCTGTTGAAAGAGATTCAGGCGGCGACGAAAAGCGTCGCGCATCTGACTCCTCAGCAGGTGGCGATGGATGAAGATTACTGGGCAGTTATTCAAAATGCTTTTTCCGTAACGCGCGGCATCATCAATCTCAACAATGGCGGCGTCTCGCCCAGCCCGCGCATTGTCACGGAAGCGCTGGTGCGCTACATCTGGCAACAGGAAGATGCCACGGCCTACACGATGTGGCAAATACTCGAGCCGCAGTCGGAGACCATTCGCACCGGGCTGGCGGAAATGTTTGGCTGCGATCGCGAAGAGATTGCGATCACGCGCAATGCCTCGGAATCGCTCGAAGTCTTGCTGATGGGCATGGATTTCAAATCAGGCGACGAGATTCTCACGACCACTCAAGACTATCCGAGGATGCTCACAACTTTACGTCAGCGCGAAAAACGCGAAGGCCTTGTGCTTAAGTTGATCAAGATACCGATTCCGCCGAAGAACCTTGACGAGATTGCCGCCGCGTTTGAAAGAGGAGTTACCAGTCGCACCCGGCTCATTCTTATCGCCCACCAGATAAATATCACCGGCCAGATTACGCCGGTGAAGGCTGTCTGCGACATGGCCCGCGCCAAAGGAATCGAAACGATCGTTGACGGCGCACATTCTTTTGCTCAGTTTGATTTCAAACAGAAGGACCTGGGCTGTGACTACTTCGGCACGAGCCTGCATAAATGGCTCTACGCGCCGAAAGGCACAGGCTTGCTCTATGTGAAGCGAAGCAAGATCGAAAGAATCTGGCCATTAATGGCGGCCGAGTCGAAACAAGCGAGCGACATTCGCAAGTTTGAAGAGATTGGCACACACTCTGCCGCACCCAAGCTTGCCATTGGCGAAGCGTTGCTATTTCACAACGGTATTGGCGGCAAACGGAAAGAGGCGCGACTCAGATACCTCTCGCGCTACTGGATGAACCGGCTCAAAGACGTGCCTAACATTCGCTTCAATACTTCATTTGACGCCAATCAATCGTGCGCGATTGCCAACGTGGATATTGAGGGGACGAATCCCAGCGCCGTCGGCAGCTATCTATTTGATAAGCATCGGATCTTTACCACGCCGATTGTTCATGAAGAGTTTCAGGGCATCCGTATCACGCCAAACGTTTACACAACGCTCGGGGAACTGGACAGATTCTGCAACGTAATGGAGACGATCGCGCGCAAGGGATTGCCGGCTTAATCCCAGCCA
>JBGQJH010000438.1:0-2625 GCA_041498935.1 Pyrinomonadaceae bacterium
ACTCATTTATCAACGCCGGTTGCATTACATCAATCTGTTTATCTGGCCGGCTGAGCAAGCTGGCTCGACAGGCGAAGTCACGACCCAACGCCAGGGATACAATCTGATTCATTGGACCGGCTCAGGGATGAACTTCTGGGCAATCTCTGATCTGAACAGCGTCGAGCTGCACGAGTTTGCTCGTCTGGTGCAAGAAGGGCAATGAGGAGATCAGAAAGCTCCAACCGTTAACTTTCCTGGTGTCTTTTTGTTCTCGCGATGGGCAAGGCTTTGTTGGAGGCGCTTGCGGGCACGCGCCAGGCGTGACATCACAGTCCCCATAGGAATATCGGCCACATCCGCAATTTGTTTGTAGGATAAGCCTTCCAATTCTCGGAGCACCAGTATCTCGCGAAACTCAACCGGCAACTCTTCCAGCGCCTGTCTGACCATTTGGGTGTCTGCGCTTTGCAGTAAGAGGGCTTCCGGATTCAAGTCTTTGCTCTCAATCTCGTGCAGATCATCATCCAAGGGGATCATCAATTCGGGCGAACGGTTATGCTGCATCCAGGTGTAGCAGGTGTTGCGAACGATCGCGAGCAACCAGGGCCGGCCGTCGCCACCGTGAAAACTGCCGAAGTGTTTATAGGCGCGCAGGTAAGCTTCCTGGACCACGTCTTCGGCATCGGTTTCGTCCCGAGTGAGCCAGCGGGCCAGATTGTATGCCGCTTTCAGATGCGGCAACACGGCTTCTTCAAAATTCTGTAGCAGGCTTTCCATAACGCTTCTCAGTTGCACATCGGGGGATCGGTTGAGCTGGCTCTAATTAGACGAGAGTAATATGTGCTACGGGCGCTTGCGTCGGCCCTTCGATCCAAACCTGCTTTCCGCGCTCTCAATCGTCTGCGCTGAAGCCTTCGCCTTATTAGTAGCCTACGTCGCATGAGCTTTGCCCTTTCGAACTCAATCGCCTTGTTCAGCCTCGCACTTCCTAATCTGTTCGGCCGCGAAGAGCGGAGCGTTTACCTGTCGAACTCCGCGGTCTATCAGACTTTTGATAAGCGCAAGTCCTTCACAGTCGATGAAGCAAATGTTTTCCAAATCAAGAGTGAGCCGCATCTCTTCTTCCAGCACCGACTCAGCGGACTCGTGTAGTAACTCGACCCATTGGCCTGTGACCCGACCATCCAATTGCAGAGTAATTTCCTGGTTCGACGACGCAACTCTTGTGATCTTCAGCATTCCTTTGTCTCTCTTTGAATTGTGTTGCGAGCCACTCTAACCGGCTTGAGTTAGAGCGTGAGGAGCAAGACCTGCGTGTGCCCATTGCCCGTCAGTGTGAGCACCACGATTCGTTGCGTGTCCACGCAGGCCTTACCCCTCACGTTCGCTTAAGCGAAGTTCAGCGCCCTTGAAACGGCTCGATGCTGTGGTCCATCGAGCGCGCGAACTCGCTTGTTCAACCGTCCCCGGTAAGTGGTTGTCAAACTCGGAGTGGGTTTGGGACGCCGAAACCATACCTTAGCGCCCCAGTCCCGATCGCTCGCGCTTCGTATTTGTAGTTTTTTACGGAATCGTTAGGGGCTCGCCATAGATAAAGTCATCCATCATGACGATGTCACTTTTGCTGTCATCGTCCGGACCTGGGGCGACATCGCCTGTTGTGATCCGCACGCTGGCGATCCGCGCGTCGCTAAACTTGATCCCGAAGAAAGACAACCCCCCATCGCCAGGCGAGGGTGGGACAAAACTGCTGAACAACAGCTCGCCGTCGATACCGAAAAACTCCACCAGCGTGCTGGCTCCGCGGTTGCCAAGCTTCTCGCCGGGGCCGCTCCCATCCGGTTGATCGACGTCAGTGAAGACTGCGCCGAAGCCAGTAACTGTTGCTGGAGCACTACCATTTGATCCGGGTCGAAAGAACAAGGCGTCCGTGATATTGCTGCCTACCGGCGTGAACAGGCGAGCATTGCTGAAGGGGGTGAAAATCGTTTCGTAGCTCGGGTTGTTGAAAAGGACTGCCAGGCCGCCCTGCGCTCCCCCCGATCGAGGTGCCTGAGAAAGTCCGATCCCCGGTGTAGTGAATTGGCTGCCCCGGGTGTTCAGAAATACGTTGAACGGGGTTACCGGAGCCGTAGTACTAGTGTCAGCTCCGCCGGCACCATCCCAATTGATCTCGCGGTGACCGGTTGCTTGTGGCCCCGCGTTCCCGTTGTTCGGGTTTCCCAGGGCCGCGCGGAACGCATCGACTGAGCCTTGAATCGAGGCGGCGTTTGGCCCGGCAGCCTGGAACACAGTCGGTGGACCAAAATCTTTAGTTGTGTTGTCCTGAGCGTGCGCGGTCTGACGATTTGTGATCGGCAAGGTAATCGATAACAAGCCAAAGGTGGCGGCGAACGCTAAAAGCGCATACTTCTTCATGGTTGCATATCCTTTCTAAATGACCAGGTGATTCGTGAAAAAGACCTGTGATTAATCAGACCCAAGTCGTTAACAGGCCATCGGCTTTCAGATCCAGTGTGTCGGCGACGCAACTCTCGGGATCTTCATCATTCAAGTGTCTCTCTTTGAAATTTGTCGCAAATCGCTCCAGTGCAGATTGCGTGCCGCGCAACCTGGCAGCGAAATTTTTGCTTTCAGCTTCCC
>JBGQJH010000439.1:0-2622 GCA_041498935.1 Pyrinomonadaceae bacterium
GTCCCTTGCCGTCGACGCGTATCACGATAGATAATTCGTCAAACTCAATAACCAGGAGAGACACGATGATCACTCTGAAACGTTTCTACGCTTCTTCCTTTGCCCTTTTACTGCTTCTGTTCTTCGCAACGCCGTTTGCATCGGCCCAGAATCCGCCGCAAGTGCGTCTGCCGCGTCCGAGCCAGAAGGCCAGCGTCATGCAGACAATTGGGGTCACGGACGTGACCATCACCTACAGCCGTCCCGGCGTGAAAGGCAGGACAATCTGGGGCGATCCGCTGCCGGAGCAGGCAAGCACCAAGGGCGAGGCCACGCTTGACGATCAAAACGTGCGTCCGAAAGGCGCGCCCATTGTGCCCTGGGGTCACGTGTGGCGAACAGGTGCGAATGAGGCGACTATGTTTGAGGTCAGCGATGATGTCTTGATCAACGGGCAAAAACTTCCGGCGGGGAAATATAGCCTGCACACCATCCCGACCAAAGACGAATGGACTATCGTCTTCAACGGCACTGCCAATCAGTGGGGCAGCTTCAACTACGATCCGGCCAAGGACACGTTGCGCGTAAAAGCAAAGCCCGAGTGGGAGAGTCAGAATAAGGAGTGGTTGGAGTTTTGGATTGACCCTGTCAACGCCAATTCTGCGCAGGTCAACATTCGCTGGGAGAAGGTGCGCGTGCCGTTCACAGTCGAGGTTCCAAACGTCGAGGCCGTTTGGCGCGGGAAGGCTGAAGCACTCATAGCCGCCAATCCCAACGACGAAAAAATCCCGTTGAGCGTCGCCAACGGGTACGCTAATGACGACAAGTGGGACGAGGCAATTGCCTGGACCGACAAGTCGATCAAGGTGAAGGAAACTTTCCAGAACCTGTCGGCCAAGTCGCGATTTCTTTACTCCGCCGGCCGTAAGGAAGAAGCCTTAACCGTTGCTGACAAGGCACTCGCGCGCGGCAAAGCCGACAAGGTCGATACTACCAACTTCGAAAAACGCGTAGCGGCAATGAAGGCCGGAAAAATGTAATTCGCCTTGCCCGCGGTCCCAGGAAGAGACGGCTGCCTTTTATGATCCGTGGTAGAAATGTTATTGTTCTGCTCTCCCCGCTTGGCCTAAATCCGGGCCCAACTGCTTTGCTAAAGGTGACAACTATGAAAACACCTCCTGCGTCTCTGCTCGCTCGCTCTCTCGCCATGCTTCTGATCACTCTCTTTGCTGTTTCCCCCGCGTGGGCCACTTGCGGCGGCGGTGGCGGTGGCGGCGGTGGCGGTATGTCGGGTGGCGGCGGTGGTGGCGGCTCGGCTCCGGAGGTTTATTTCGTGCCGTGGAAAGTTCGCGCACCCAAGGACCCGCCGGCAAGGGGACTCATTCTCTACTGGTTTCCTTCCTCGGCTGAGGAGTTGAAAAGGTCCAGTCTGCGTGCGTCTCGCACACTCTCTCTTTATGCCTCGCAATGTATCTCGATGGAGTTGGCCGACGGTCAGGTCCCTAACGCCCAGAAACTCGTAGGCGAGTCAAAGCTACCGGTCGCGGTGCTGGCCACGCCTGACGGCACGCCGGTTACCAAGGTCGAGAACAAAGACGGAAAGCTCAAAGTCGAAGTGGTTGAGAAGGCTGTCGACACGGAAGTGAAAACGCGCGAGAGCGCGCTCGACGAAAACCTGAAGGACGCCAGGGCAAAGGCAGCGGCTGGCGAAAAAGACGCCGCCGTCAAGCTTTTCCAGGCAGTGCTCGAGCAGAAATGCATGTTTCCCAAGAAGGCGAAAGACGCCGCGAAGGAACTGAAGAAACTTGGCGTGGGCGAAGTCGCAAGCATGGCTGATGCACCTGAGTTTGCTTCGCCGGTGTTTGACGCGCGTAAGAGCGCCCGCATCGAGCTGACCATGCGCCGCGGTCTCATTGCCGAAAACAATGCGAGCTACCTGGCGGCAGAAAAGTTTTATAACCAGGCGCGCCTCATGGATCCGGCTGACCCGACGCCGCTGCGTTACCTGGGCGAACTCTATCGTCATCACATCGGCGATTGGACGAAAGCGCGCGCGACGTTCGACTCGATACTTAACATGCCCGCCGACCCGCTTTCGCGCGCTGTTGCCTTGCACGGCCTGGGCAAGATAACGATCCATGAAGGTGCATTCATAAAGGGACTTAACTTGATGGAGCAGTCGGTCGCGGAATACCCACTCGCGCTCGCCTATCGCAACCTGGCGGTTTACTGGAATTCTGAAGGCGATCTGGTTAAGGGTAATGAGTACACGCAGAAAGCACTCGCTCTCGATCCGAAAGATCCTTACAACCTTGTCTTCGCCGCCGTCTTCATGGCTGCCTCCGGCCACGGTGACGAAGCTTTGAAAATCGCGCGCGCGAATGTGAATCTGTTGCCGGCTTCATACAACCTCGCGGCAATCTACGCCCAGAATGGTCAGCGTGAGAAGGCGCTCGCATTTCTCAAGCGCCACTTTTATCAATACGAGCGTTACCACGCAGTGCGCTCCAAGGAAATGATGGAGGCGCGCGTTGATGCAGTGTTTGATTCGCTGCGTCAGGATTCAGCTTTCCTTGCTCTCACTCGCGACGCCGATGGCCGGCTGATGATGCCGATGAAGAATATGGGGACGCCCTCGAGCAC
>JBGQJH010000440.1:0-2617 GCA_041498935.1 Pyrinomonadaceae bacterium
GAAGTTGCCTGGTCGCATGTCGGCCTCGAAAGCGTCTACAAGAGCGTAGCTCGACAACTGCAGGCGGCAATCCCGAAAGAAGTTTTTCTCTGGTGCAAAGTTGTGATCTCGGTGCGTTGCGGCAAGGCTTATCAGGAGGTGCTGGCTTATGCCAAAGAGCATGAAATCGATCTTATCTGCATGGGCGCTAGTGGCATTCACTTCGTTCTGGGCGTGCTCTTTGGTTCAAACGTCGATCGCGTGATACGACAGGCGCCCTGCCCGGTGCTCGTAGCCCGTCCAGTCCTGGCGGCTGAGGTACGTGCCCGTGCTGCGAGTTAGGAAAAGTCGGCTGAAATAAGTTGCGTGGTAAGGTGGCGCCGCGATGGACGGGAGGAAGCATGCGAGCACAAACATCCGTGATGATGCCAAAGACTAGAAGTGAGCCTGGTAGCATAAATTCATCTATTGCAACCCGCCTCGAAGAGGTGGCTCAGATACTTGAAGAGCAGCGGGCAAATATTTTTCGTGTCGGCGCATACCGGCGAGCCGCGGCCATGCTACGAGGCCTGGAGCGGCCCATTGACGATATAGTCAGAACCGAAGGTCTGGAAGGTCTCCAGAGGCTTCCCGGCATTGGTGAAACCCTAGCCCGCTTTATTCATCAACTAGTGACTACAGGAAGATTGCCCATGCTCGACCGTCTGCGTGGCGACAGCGATCCGATGGCGTTACTGCGGACGGTTCCCGGTATCGGAAAGGTAATGGCGGAACGCGTATACGATGAATTGGGAGTCGAGACGCTCGAAGAACTGGAGATCGCCGCACACGATGGGCGAATCGAGAGGGTTCTGGGATTAGGGGAAAAGCGGCTCGCCGGAATACGCGATTCGCTCGCGACACGTCTTGGCAGAGTGAGAACCGCGTGTGGCCTAACGCCAGCAAGAAATCAACCACCTGTGTCTGAGATTCTTGACGTTGATCGTGAGTATCGGCGGAAGAGCAGGCAGGGACTGCTGACCACGATCGCCCCGAGGCGGTTCAATCCGCGGCACGAAAAATGGCTACCCATATTGCACACGAGCCGCGGAGAAAGACACTACACCGCGCTGTTTTCTAACACTCCAAGGGCACACCAACTAAACAAAACTTCCGACTGGGTTGTGATCTATTACGACGGCAGAGGCGGCGAGCGTCAGTGCACCGCTATCACATCCGCGTATGATCCACTCGCGGGTAAGCGAATCATTCGGGGCCGTGAACCGGAATGCCTGGAATATTATCTTCACCCGCCTCCGGCGACCTCTCGGCAGCCCAGGATTCAGAATGGTTTCAGCCTTTGAAGCAGCTTGTCGTGCAAGCTAATGGTTAGGCAGCCTGAGCTTTTGAGAGTGATTCAAGAGCCAGGTATGCGGCGCGCTCGCCCACGGCAATCATCCGATCGACGGCAGCAGCCCCAGGAACATAACCGGTGGCCGGAATCTCCGGATGAATGTGAATGTCTGATTGCGCCAGTGCAAATCGATAATGGGAGGGATAGGCTCGAGTGGTCCACCGCCGGTCGGATGGAGAACAGCCCAACGAACGCATCAGGGAACTCCATTCCCAGACATCGGAGGCAATAACAAGGTCAGCGTCCAGCTCGTGGCAGACGTGAGTTGGCAGCACACAGGAAAAGCCGCCGTCTTTGAGCTGAAAGCCTTCGCGGATAACTGGTCGGCGGAGTAGACGCAAGGCGCAACTCGCGCTGATTGCCGATGGAAGTGGCCCACTCGTCATGGTGAGCGGCTTGTTTGATGGCACGACAGTCGCGACTGCGGCAAAGCGAGTTTGAAGCCCTTCGAATGTTGCCGGAAGATACCGAGCGGAGAATCGCTCGAGCGTTTTTCCGTGCAACAAACGAGGCCAGAATATGGACCGAGCCATGTCAGCCATGTCGCGCCAGTCCATTCCGGCCGCCAGTGCAGCACCAATGATGCTGCCTACGCTTGTTCCCGCTACCACTGCGGGTTTGATGCCGACCTGGCACAGAGCTTTGATCACGCCGATATGAGCGAGTCCGCGCACAGCGCCGCCACTCAGAGCCAGGCCAACGCGTTTGGATTGAAGTGAGTCGAGAACGTCTGCCATGTCGCGCAATTATCTCATTGAACAGCAAGAACCAAAAGCCAGGATCGAAACGGCTGCTGATCGACTCGCTTTTATTTCCCAGTTGCTGCCTCCTTCCGCGAAGCTAGCGGATAAGGATCTTGGTCGAAATGTTTTGACGCGCACTCTGGACACGGCGTTTGCTTTGGTGCGCACTTATCTACCGCCACTTCACTGGTTTCTTGCAGCTATGACCGCAACGGTCCTGTTTCTCTATGTTCAAATGGTCGCAGTGACTGCGCGCCTCGTTACCAGCGGAAGTCTAGTGTGGCCGCATGTGCCAACTCCGAGCGTTCTAGCGTTGTGGCACCGTGACGCGCCTTCGCTGCTGGTGGCATTTGCCAAACGCCGCCCGCATGCTCGAACGGTAATCATGATTGCGCGGGATCCACGCGGCGACTATTTAGCGTTGCTCTGCCGCTTGATTGGCCTTGGCGTTATCCGCGGAGACAGTGAGGAGGGTGGCTGGGACGCTCTGTTACAACTGGCC
>JBGQJH010000441.1:0-2616 GCA_041498935.1 Pyrinomonadaceae bacterium
TGATGGCGGTGCGCAAGTAAACATCTTTTTGCTGGAAGCCTTCGGGGCCCATCTCCTGCCACCAGTTGAGATAATTTGGCAGCCATTTTTCCAGCGCTCGCTGAAGCTTCTTGTCTTCACTCAAATTAACGTTGTTAGGGATGCGTTCGTATAGGTTCATTGTAGTTTTCAGTTTTGGGTTTTCAGTTTCCAGCTTTCAGCCTCGCTCGTAGCACATAAAGCATCTTGCGGATCTCAGTGATATCGCGATCCAGGCTGCTACTACTCTCAGCATCGATTAGATTCAGGTTCGTGGCTATCGTTCTTTGAGTGTCCAATTCAGCGAGAGAGGCGTTCGCTACCGCAAGGAACTGTAGAAATTCCCCCAGGTGTTGCCGTGCCTGTCCTTCTGCTATGTTGGAAGGAACTGAGACTGCGGCCCTTTTCATCTGATCAGTTAGTCCATAAAGCTCACTCCTCGGGAACTTTTCGCAAAGCTTGTAGACTTGGGTGCAAATGGCAATGCTTTTTTGCCAGACCACTAAGTCTTTGTACGATTGCGAGCCCATCATTTTCCTCAAACTACAAACTGAAAACCAAAAACTGAAAACTATGTACGCTTGAAATCAAAGTGTGCCTGTGTCGGCTTACCGTAGTTTGTTAACGCGCCCTCGGGGCCGACAGCATTTGGCCGTTGAAAAATCCAATTCTGCCAGGCCGTCAAGCGGCCGTATATTTTTGTGTCCAGCGTCTCCGGCCCGGCGAAGCGTAGGGACGCTTCCATGCCCGTCAGCGCATCCGGCGATAGTGACGTGCGCTCTTCTATCGCCACGCGAATTTCATCTTCCCAGTCCAATTCGTCAGGAACGAAAGTTATCAAGCCGGCTTCATCGGCTTCCTCGGCGTCAAAAGCTCCGTCATGCGCGAGTACCCTTTCAACCTTTTCCGGGTCGGCGAGGAAGCGGGATTGCAGTCGCGTCAAGCCGTTGCTCATCGGCAAGCCACCCGCGTTCAGGGTGGACACTGAGACTGAAGCAGGCGCTGCTTGCGTGTCGTTAAGCATGTAACTGCGATCAGAAGCCAACAGTAGTTCGAGCAGGTTGCCGGCAAAACAACTTCCGGGTTCGATGATCGCGAAAAAGCTTTTCGCTGTTAGATCGAGACGGCGCAGCACGCGGGCCATGTGAAGAAGGATCTCGCGAACCAGCCAATGCTCCTTGTTTGCCGCGAGTGTTTTATCTACCGTCAACACGTCGTCGCCGTTGCCCCAGGTGCGGACGCACACCAATCCGATTTCCGGCTCGTTGACACGCAGATGGAGCAGGGCATCATCCAACTCACGAAAGGCCTGGAGCGGCCAGTAAGAGTCACCGAGTTGCTGAATTTCCGCGGGCGCAGTCGGTAAACCAGCTTCCGGTCCCCGGACAGTCAAATCCGCATAACGCTGTTCGCGATTCAAAACCAGACTCAGGTATTTGTATTCAACACCGGCAGGCTTCAACTCTTTTTGCAGCGGATGAAGCTTTATGCCGCCAACTGATTCCTTATCGCCGTTTGAATTCGCGAGCTCGCGGACGCGCGCGTCGATCGATTCCTGAAACTTGCTCGTCGGAAAATAGTCGTCGATCAGTCCCCACTCCTTCGCGCGTTTGCCCCTCAGCCCTTCCGCGAGCGTGGAGAAAACATCAGCGCGGTCGCGCCGAACTTTTCTTTTATCGACTAGCCGCGTCAAGCCACCGGTCCCCGGCAACACGCCAAGCAAAGGAACTTCGGGAAGGGAAATAGCCGAGTTGCCATCGTCAACCAGGTAGATTTCGTCGCAGGCGATCGCCAGCTCGTAGCCGCCGCCGGAAGCGGTGCCGTTGAGCGCGGCGATATAACGCCGGCCCGAATGATGCGAGTCGTCTTCGATGGCGCAGCGCGTTTCGTTGGTAAACTTGCAGAAATTTACTTTGAATGTGTGCGACGAGGTGCCCAGCATGTAGATATTGGCGCCAGCGCAGAAGATGCGCGGCTTGAGACTGGTAATGACGACGGCCTTCACCTGCGGGTGCTCGAAACGAAGGCGCTGAACGGCGTCAGCAAGTTCGATGTCTACACCGAGATCGTAGGAATTGAGTTTCAGCTTGTAGCCCTCGGCGAGGGTCACGTCTTCCTGTACATCCATTGTGAGCGTGGCAACAGGGCCAGTGACATTCAGTTTCCAGTGTTTGTACTGGTCAGGTGACGTTTGAAAATTGATCATGCGCTCCTCTTGTGATCGCCCGCCGTCCACTGCGCACTCCCCAATGAATACGGGCATTCCAGCCGGCATCGCTCTCGTCGTTCGAACGTTCGTTCGGGATGAACAGCATAGCTTTGGCTGAGGATTTCAGTCAAGTTGGCGAGCGATGCGAGTTAGCCAATTCCGGCATCTTCTGCGAGAGGGCTGCAATCGGGCCTTGCTTGACAGCCTCGCAGTTTGGCGCGTAGGGTTTTCGCTCCGAAGGCGACGAATTGCTTTTGGTTTGTTTGGCAGGCGGTAGAAAATTGAAACGTGGAGGCGAATCTGTTCTGGTGAACGGCGCGGTCTTCAAAACCGTCAGTGAGACTGTGAGAACAGGCTCAGGTAGGTTCGATTCCTACACGCCTCCGCCA
>JBGQJH010000442.1:0-2604 GCA_041498935.1 Pyrinomonadaceae bacterium
ACCGGAGAGTGACCGGTGTTTTTCGTTCCCAGCTTTAAGGCCTCCCAGCCAAGCGCACGATGTTTCCATAACTCAGCCGGTCGTGGCGGCAGTAGCGATTCGGCAACCTGAACCAGCTCGCGCACGATTGCCTCGGGCTTTGGACCAAACGCCAGATCGATACGTCGCCTGGTTCCAAAGAGATTTGTGACGACCGGGTAGCGGCTTCCCTTCACACGCTTGAACAGCAACGTCGGGCCGCCGCGATCAATAACTCGCCGGTGAATTTCGGCTACTTCGAGATAGGGATCGACTTCAGCCTCGATCGTAGTGATCTCTTTTTCTCGAGCTAGAAGATCGAGAAATGTGCGGAGGTTGGGATGCATGTTCCGGGCAGTATAACGCGTCTGACACGAGTAGGGGCACGGCATGCCGTGCCCCTACTGAGATGAAATTGCGTATCGCTCACTCGATCTGTTGCTTCTTCCTTAGCAGCGCGGTGTTCAGGTCCAACTCCGCAATCGGTATCACTTCAAGCTGTGGATACTTTTTCCGCAGTTCAGGCAGAAACTCCTGCGCATTTCCCACAACAACGATGCTGGTCGACTTCGCATCCAGGTGTGAACTCGCAAACCGTTGCACGTCGCTGGCCCTTATGTTCTGCACGTTGTCAATGTAGCGGTTGATCTCATCGAAGCTGATGCCATACAGCGCCAGGGTTCCGACTTGCGACACCAGGCCGGCAGCCGTTTCCAGGTTGCGCGCGAAGTTGCCGATAACGACTGCCTTCCGGGGCGTCAGCTCGATATCCGGAACCGGCGCAGTTGCCAACCGGCTGACCTCGCCCAGTAACAACTCCGCAACTTGCGCTGCCGACTGATTCTTCGTTTGCGCCGAAGCTAAGAACGGCCCCACGTTGCGGCGCGTGTCGAGCAAACTGCCGGCGCCGTAACTGAGCCCGCGTTTGATTCGAATCTCCTGGTTCAGCCGGCCCGAATAACCGCTGAGGACCGAGTTGGCAACGAGGCCGCGGAAATAATCCGGGTCGTTGCGATCGATGCCGGTGCGCGTGGCAAGCACCGCTGCCTGGCCGGCGTCTGGTTTATCGATGACTACCACGCGTGGCTCAACGGAAGTAAGGGGCTTTGGCGCGGGCAATGCCGGCAGCGGCTCGGCCGGTTTTTTCCAGTCACCGAAATATTGCTCCGCCAGGGTGAAAGCGTTCTTCGCCTTAAGGTCGCCTCCCAAAACCAGGATGGCGTTATCAGGGCGATACCAACGGGCGTGGTATTTCAAAAAATCATTGTGATCGATGCGCACGATCGATTCGGGAGTGCCGGCAAGTGGGTGGCCGTATGGTGCATCACCAAAAACTATCCGCGCCGCAACATAACGCGCGATCGACCCAGGTTCGCCCAGTTCCACTGTCAGCTCATCGAGCGTTTGCTGTCGTTGTCGCTCAATTTCCTCGTCCTTAAATGTCGGGCGGCGCACGACGTCCGCAAGAATCTCCAGCGCCGGACTAACCTTCGACGACATCACGTCCACGCCGACTCGGGTCGCGTCCCAACGCGCGGACGAATCCAGCGAGCCGCCCAACGCTTCGATTGCCTCCGCGATCTGCGTCGCGGTGCGCTTTTCGCTGCCCTTGGTGAGGAGGTCGGCGGTCATATTACTAAGACCGGCGAGTTCCGGCGGATCAACCTCGCCGCCAACCTTGATTAGGAGTTGCGCGGCTACGAGCGGAGCGCCGGGGCGTTCAATGACGATAACGCGCAGCCCGTTGGCCAACGTTTTCTCTACCGGTTTGGGAAACTGGACCGAACGCGGCGGCGCCGGCAGTGGCGGCGTGGCTTGCGGCGTCTGGCCGCGAACCGCTGCCGGGAGCAACAAGCACAGGGCCAATAACATTAAGGACCAACCTGGCAGCAACACTACTGTCGCGAGATCGCGCATTAAGAGTTTCAAGGTTTTCATTTTCGCTTTCCTCCCTTCTGTCCTGACTTTCCCATGAACGCGCGCCGCTCCTGGTTTGGGAGGTCACTGCTCGCGCCTATCGCGCCTGTCGCACCAGTTCCAGTGGTTTTCGCCGCTTCGGGCAAGTAATAAATCACCAGCCGATTGGCGGCGGTGAAATACTTCTTCATTACGCGTTGCACGTCGGCGGCCGTCACCGCCTGGAGTCTGGCCAGATCGGTGTTCACGCGATTCGGATCGCCGAGCAGCACGGCGGATGAGCCGAGTGCCAGCGCTTTGCCGTTGCTTGTTTCGCGTTGCCCCAGCTCGTTGGTGACGAGCTGATTCTTGGCCTTGTCGAGTTCAGCCGCGCTGACCGGGTCATCCTGGATTTTTTTGACCTCCGCCAGCAACGCCCGCTCGACGTCTTCCGGCTTCTTGCCGCTCGCCAGCACCACGTTGAAGTAGAACACGCTGGCGTCCTCGCGAAGATCGGTGGTCGCGTCAGCGCTTTGCGCAACTTGCTGCTCGTAGATCAGAGATTTATAAAGCCGGGACGATTCGCCCTGGGCCAGGATCGTCGCGGCCACTTGCAACGGCTCTGCATCGGGGCTCTTCTGCGATGGAGCTAAGTAAGTGAGAGCGATTGCCGGCAGTGGCACGTTTGCC
>JBGQJH010000443.1:0-2581 GCA_041498935.1 Pyrinomonadaceae bacterium
CGCTTCGTGAATCGCTTTGATGACCTCATCATCCTTTGGTCTAAACAAACCCAGCGGCCGCACGTCGCGATAGCGAATGATCCCACCGGCATCAATCACGAAAACCGAGCGCGCCACTTTGCCTGGGATCAGCGAATGCGCACCAAAAAGACTTGCCACTGCGCCTGATTCGTCCGAGAGAAGCCGCAACGGCAAGTCGTGATGTTCAGCAAACTTTTTATGCGACTCGACTGAGTCAGTGGAGACGCCAACAACCTCGGCGCCGGTGGTCGCATAGTCTTCCCAACGATCCCTTACTGAGCACATCTGACGAGTGCAGATCGGAGTCTCGTCGCCAGGATAGAAGAGCAGGACAACAACCTTGCCGCGCTGATCGAGCAAGCTCCACTTTTCGCCGTTGCCATCATTGAGACTGAAGTCAGGCGCCGGCGCGCCGACCTGCGGGCTATTTTGTTTGGTCATTAGTTTTCTACCTAAGGTTAGCTAGCCACAGATTAACGCAGAATACACGGACCTGAAAAGACTGCGAAAGTGATTTCGTAAGAGGTGCATTGATCCGTGCCCGTTGTGGCTCCTACCGTCCAGCCTCAACAGCCTTCAATAAATTAGCTCCGCCGGCGATGTTTTGTCTCATGGAGCGAACCCGTTCGCGCCCGGCCGGACAGATACCAAGAAAATTGCACATGCGGCAATGCGCTGCCGGACGCACGGGAAACTGCCCGGGCTCTCCGGAAGAAACGATCTCCATCATGGCCGCATCAATTGCGCGCAGGCACGCGTCTGGCGAAAGCAAGTCAGCGTTCAGGTGAAACTCAACATTGGGATCCAGAAAATGAAGCGTGGAGATAATCGAAGAGCCGGCGTCCCCGAGCGACGGCAATAGCTCACCGACTGCCAGTGCATAAGCCTGCATCTGAAGTTGGTAATCCGAAGCGGCAGTGCGCACCTGATCGTCCAGTGAAAGCTCGACAGCAACTTTTTCCGTCGTTGATACCGTGGCGTTAAAATCAAACGCGATTTGCTCACCGTCTTTACTGGGACCGCGGGCGATTCGCCCGCTTTCGTTAAACGCCACTTTGTCAAAGTTGCCAGATTCAGCCGTGCCCTGAGTGAATGCGCTGCTTGAGGCGGGCGAGGCGCCCGCGGTCCCAGTAAACCCAGTTGACTCTCCTCTGCCAGGTCGCAGCCGATTGGTCTTGAAGTCTACGATCTCGACATTGAAACCCTTGCCGCCCGCAGCAGGCGTGATCAGCAACTTATCAATTGCGCCGCTTAGAATCCCCAGCGGCCGGCGCAAACGAAAACTCAGCTCGCTCCACAGACCTGCCTCAATGCGAGTGCCCAGGGGAGGCTTGTTGTCCAGATACCCACCCGCTAACGCAGGTGTATCCGACAGAGCTGCGCGAGCCCGCTCGACGCGCTCGAACACCGCGCTCGACAAATAGTTTTCCGCCAGCGGTAACAGCTCTGCTATGCCCGCGTCCACATTTATTTCCATCAGCCGATCAGCGAGCTCGGCCTGTCTGAGGCGCACTACTTCAGCAAAACTTCGTCGCAGTAGTTCTTCCGGATCGTCGCTGCTCGTATACGTTTCGCAGAACCGGTGGATTACCGCGCCTTTGAGCGTCGCCGTTAGGTTGGCAGGCGGCTCCGGCGCCTCGGCATCGTTCCACACAGCGAGGGCATCGGGCGCGGGTGCGTGCAATACGCGATCGAAATAATACTGCCGCGGGCAGCGCTGGTAGTTGATCAACTGCGTGACGCTGAACCGGTGAACGGCGCGGTCGCGTTCCGGTTCGATGGCGCGCAACAACGGGAACGCCTCGGCAATGGAATCGGCGCTTTCCGCGATTTGTGGCGCGCGCGTTTCCTCAAGTGTTCTTGTTTGTTGCCGGGCCCCGGCAGGTTGCCCCTCAGCAATATTCACCGTCAACTGAAGCTGAACCTCGCCGGTTGAATCGTCGCCAAGATCGATGATGCCGGTGCGTGTTTGTTCCGGCAGTTCCAGCGACTGCCAGATCCAGTTTAACCACGTATCGCTCTTGAGTCCGAGCTTCTCGAGATCTTTGGTCGTGCCGGAGAGTATCAACCGATCCTGCGCCCGCGTCGCCGCGACGTAAAGCAGGCGCATGCTTTCGAACTGTTCACGCAGCGCGTGGCGCTCTTCGAAACGATTAAAGGTCAAACCCGCCACCAACCTGCCGCGACCGTCGGGAACCTTCAAAGTCAAACCGCGCTGACGATCCAACAGAAACCAATTCTCGAGTGGCTTCGCCGAGCGTTGCAGGTCGGGAATGATTACTATCGGAAACTCCAGACCTTTTGCCTGGTGAATTGTCATCAGACGCACGGCGTTGGTAGCTTCGTCGATCTGGCCTTCACTTTCGCGGCTGCCGATCGCTTCGAACTCCTCGACGTAGCGGACAAAGTCGCGAATCAGGTGAGCGCCGGAATGTTCGAATCGCTCGGAGAGCGTGAAGAGGCGCTGCACATTCGCCAGCCTTTGCGCGCCGTCGAAGGTAGCCGCGATGACCGTTTCATACTCAGATCGTTCAACCGCAAACCGCAATAACCGGGAGAG
>JBGQJH010000444.1:0-2530 GCA_041498935.1 Pyrinomonadaceae bacterium
GTGCCGACCAAGCTCGAGATCTGGTTAACCGGAGTTCGCTTCGCTCTGAACACCGAGACCAAGGTCTCTTTTGTGACGGGCACGACCACGACCGATATCAACGCTGATTCAGTTCGTCATAATACGAACATGTTTGGCTTTGATTTCATCGACATAACGTTGCCTGCGTCCCTGGCGGGAACTGCACCCATTGACTATCAGTTAATCGTGACGGTTACCAGGACCGCGGTCGCGTATACGAGCAGGCCGGCTGCGACCGCGCCGCAAGTCACAATCATCCCCTAGCCAGTCAAGCATTTGCCAATGGCTTCGCTACCGGACCCGTACGTTCATTCCGTACGGGTTTCGCTTTTTTCCGTCGTAGGAAACAACCCGAAAGTGATACTATCTGACTAGCAGTTCGGCCGGCCACGCGTTTTAGAAAATGCGACGGCGTTCCCTAAAGATTTCATATCAGCGCTCACCAATGCGACGTCCAAATGCGATCCTGGCGTTAGTGGCTCTGCTGGCGTTTGTTGTTTCCAGCCAGCCGTCTTCGTTTGATCTGCCAGCCTCTTCGCAGGGGCGGCAAATAAGATGGCCAACCAAAAGCATTCAGATTGCTCTTTCAACTTCGTTAACGGCGCCTTCGCCGGCGATCAAGCCGGAAAGCGACGTTCTCGGCGCAGTTCGGCGAGCGCTTGACAGTTGGTCGCGCGCAGCGAATATCACATTCGTCGAGGTCACTTCGAAGGCTCAGTCCGTTAGCCCGACGAACGGCGGCGACGGCGTGAGTTTGATTACTGTGGCGGCGACCGCGGAGAATCTCGCCCTCTTCGGCGAAGGGAATACTACGGCGCGCACGCGCGTCTTTTATGATCCCGACACGGGCGAGATCAGCGAAGCCGATATTGTTATCGATCCTTTTCCATATTCTGGAGATGGCGAGTCTCTTCAGTTTTCAACTGACGGCACGCCAGGCACTTACGATCTCGAATCGACGCTGGCCCACGAGATAGGACATCTCCTGGGTCTCAATCATTCCCACGTAATCGGCGCCACGATGCAGGCATCCCAGGCGCTCAATGGAACTTACGGTCTGCCGGCGATCACGCAGCGCACGCTGAGCGAAGCCGACCAGGCGGCTGTTCGCGGCCTTTACAGTGCTCGGGAAAAAGTAGGTTCAGTTGAGGGAAGAATTCTCGACAGTATCGACGGCAATCTTCTGCCCGCAACCGCCGCTCACGTTTGGCTCGAGGACCTGGCCACTGGCAGGGTGATGGCAAGCAGTCTCGCCACTGCCGGCGGAAGGTTTAGCATTGATGGCGTACCACCCGGCAATTACCGAGCGATGCTCGAGTATCTCGATGGGTCGGCCAGTGAGTCAGCAGCGCTCTCCGCGGCAAGTGATCGTAAGTCAGCCGCGCGGCAGCGAGCTTTTCGCAGCGTGGAGATCTCGAGTCGCGTGCGCGTCGCCGCTGACAAATCTACGACGCTGAACTATGTGCTGGTGCCGCCGCAAAATTCGCCGCCGGCTTTGAACCCTCGCTTCATCGGAATCAACGGCGAACTCTCAACCGTGCCGGTGCCCGCCGAAGCCGGCAAGAGGTTTACGCTTTACGTGGGCGGTGAAGGAGTGGATCAGATACCGGGTAGCGGCCTCGTTTTCAGTTCGCCTTTCCTTACGGTCGACCCGGCAAGTTTGACCTTGCAGCAATTTCACAACTCAACGCCCGTAATTAGTTTTGAGGTGTCAGTCGCTGCAAACGCGCCGCCCGGAGACTACACCATCCGGCTACAATCAAACTCCGGCGAGCTCGCGTACCTGGTTGGGGGCGTAACCATAAGTCCGCCGTTCTGACTTCATTCGGGTTAACAAACCCAAATCGCAAAGTGCGCAAAGTTACTACGCAAAGAATCGCAAGGAACTGAGCATCGTTTAGAGGCGGGCATTGCCCGCCGTCTCAAACGTCGCACCGGCGGGCAATGCCCGCCTCTAAACAACCATTTACAGGTTGCGGCCCTTTGCGAGACTCTTTGCGTTCTTTGCGTTTTAGAACTACGTTTGATTGTGACAGTCGGACTTTTCAATAGAGAATAATCCCGGTTAGGAAGCGCAGCCCTCGTTTCACACAATGAAGCGCAAGTTACTCGACTACCTGAGATGTCCTTCGTGCGCCAGTGCAATAGTGCTGGCAGCGGTAACGAGTAGCGAAGCTGCGGAGATCATGGAAGGTCAACTCGCTTGCGATTCCTGTCAGCGCAGTTTTCCTATCGTGCGCGGCATCCCTCGCTTCGGTGCGCCGGAAAAACTCGAGCCCGACCAAGCCGCCACGGCCGAGAACTTTGGTTGGCAGTGGCAACATTTTGTGCAGAGCGATGAGCTTTACGCCGATCAGTTTCTGGGATGGATCGCCCCCGTCCGTCCCGAGTTTTTTCCGTGTAAGGTTGTGCTGGAAGGCGGCTGCGGAAAAGGTCGCCACACGCAACTGGCGGCAAGTTGGGGCGCGCGCGAGGTGATAGGAGTGGATTTGAGCGACGCGGTGGAAAC
>JBGQJH010000445.1:0-2518 GCA_041498935.1 Pyrinomonadaceae bacterium
CATAGGGAGAAAAGGCGTATTAGAGAGGACATTCCGCGATTGGGGTCGTCAAAGGCCGTGACAATTCAAGGGGATGCTGTTCCCGCAGCGCTGGAATACTGTTCCAGCAATTTGTTACCACGAATTAGGAATGGCCTTCTCAAACAGTGAGCCGGACACATCGGTCCGGCCTTCTGCCTACTGCCTTCTGTTTTCTAAAAACGAACATGCTCCACCGGCGCGTCCTTCTGGCAATCACTACAGGTGTCGCCGCTGTCGTACATCTGCGCGTCAAACTCAACCAGCGATTTGATCGGCACGTCGCCCAGCTTGTCCGGAGCGGAAGTGAAACGAACAATCGCGCCGCAGCCGATAACGTTTGCGCCCAACTCCTTCACCAGCGCGGCCGTTTCTTCTATCGCGTGGCCGCTTCTGATTATGTCGTCAACAAGAATGCAGGGGTTCACCTCGCCCTTATTTATGTACTGCCGAAACATTCGCTTGCCGCCTTCCTGCTCGGCCCAATAAATTTGCTCGGCGCTGAGCGCGTCGCGCACGCCGAAGGCGACGGGAATGCCGCCCGAGCTGGGGCTGATGATCGAGACCTTAGGCAACTGGCTCGAGATGTCGCGATCGACACGAAATTTTCGGCTCAAGCCGACTGCCAGCACGCGCGCCGTATCGTAGTAACGAAAGGCCAGCGGCATCTGAAAATAGTGTGGTGAATGTTTGCCGTTGGGATAAACGAAGTGGCCTTCGCGAAAAGCGCCGGTGCGCTTCAGAATCTGCATTACAGTGTCCGCCGACGGAATCAGGTCAACCATTTTACGCTCCCGTTATCGAAAAGAATGAAGGATGAAGAACGAAGGAGTTGAAGGACGAACGACAAAACTCCGCACAGTAACTTCTTTCCTTCATCCTTCACCACTCATTCTTCATCCTCGAATTGCGTTGCACAGCATACATCAATCCTGTGGCCTTGCTCCATCATTCAAGGCACGCTTTATAAGTTGCGCCTGATCTTTCGCTAACTCTTTGGGTAATTCGTTCGGGGAAAACCACGCTGCCTTTTGAATCTCAAAACTGAGCTTATCGAGATCTCCAAGGGCGCGGGCTGTGAAAACTATCTCCACCTGCCGCGGTGTTTGGAAAGCGCGTGTAGTAAACAGTCTCAGTTTTTCGATTTCAAGTCCGACCTCTTCGCGCAACTCGCGTCGCAATGCTTCTTCGGGCTGTTCACCTGCTTCCATGAAACCACCCGGCATTCCCCAGCCGGTGCCGGGACGAAAGCGATGTTTGAGTAACAACACGCGACCGCGAGCGTCAGTGATGACCGCGCCGGCAGTTACCGCAAACCGCGGATGGCTCAGTCTGACTGTCCAGCGTCGTATTGACCGGGGCGCTCGACGCCAGATCGCTGCCAGCAGATCGTTTAGCATTTCAGTTCAGCATAACACGGCTTAATTGTAGGGGCAGGGCTCGTCCCTGCTCGGATTGGTTGGTCGTTTCATCCTTCAAAAGTAGTCGCACGTAGCGCGGGCAGGGGACAAGCCCTGCCCCTACAAATCTCATCTTGATTGACGCGCATTTGATCGACTCTGTAAGATTTGCGTGGCAATCAATAAAAAGTCTCGCGTGAAAGTTAACCAGCAGCTATGACAGCACCAGCCTCCGAAGCGAACTCGAGCGAACAAGCTCCCGCGACGCCGGCCGTCTTGCCGGTACCGAAGAGAATCACCAACGCGCAGACCGTCTGCAACGAGAAAAACGCGAAGGGGAAACTCTGCAACGGTCATCTCAAACAACTGCGCACCGCCGGCGAGGCGGCGGAGATCCACTTGCGCGGCGATGACGTGCTTTTCAAGTGTCAGACCTGCGGCACGTTTTATATGGGTCCGCCGCTGGGCCATGTGCGCGATCCGCATAAGCAAAGTCGTTTTGTAGAAGCTGAGCTTTCGGCGTTGCTGCAAGCGGCGGGCGGCACGCTGCCTGTAGTCAAGAAGGATGCAAGGGGCGTGTTTATCATGGAGACGACCGGCCACGCGCCGGCAGCCGCCAAGCCCGCGACCACGCCCCTGCCAGCCGCGCCTGCTCCAGACGCCAAACCAGCCGCGCCCGCGGCGGCGAAGCCCGAACCGGCGGCCGCACCAAAACCTGCCGCACCTAAAGCTGCGGCGCCTGCTAAAGCTGGAGCGGAACCTGATCGCAAGTTGAACACGCGATCCACTTACGCCGGGGTTGTCGATACTGGTCCCATCGCGGGCGAAACATTTGAACAAAAGGTGGTTCGTCTCCAGGCCGTTGCTGTCGGAGCTAAGAAGCGCGCTGAAGAAGGCGGCGACGCCGTTGCTCCGGCCGCCCCAGTTGTAGCAACGGCTCCAGTTGCTGAAGCGAGTGTGCCTGCTGACGTTCAGGCCACCGCTACGTCGGCGCCTGCCGCGGTCGCCGCGGAATCTGAAGCTATCGCTGCCCCTGCCGCTGGTTCTACTCCGGCTGCCGCCGCCTCAGCGGAGCATAAGCCGACCGGCCAGGCCGATCG
>JBGQJH010000446.1:0-2501 GCA_041498935.1 Pyrinomonadaceae bacterium
ACTGACAGTGGGAAGATCAACGGACGGAAAGCGATCGACTCCGAGCCGGAAAAAGCTTGCCGTGCCGACAACAACCAACGACAAGACGATCATCGTCGCGAAGACAGGACGGCGAATACAGATTTCGGCTAGCTTTTGCATTCCTAAGTTTCAAGTTTCGAGTTTCGAGTTTCGAGTTAATTACTATGAGTTCGTTCGCGAATAGGTTGCCCAGCAGAAGGGCCTTATTCGCAAAATAAGCTCGGAACTCGAAACCCGAAACTTGAAACTATTGTACAACTTCGACTGCCATCCCCGATTGCAGGTTGCCCGGATCAACTATCACCTGATCGCCAACGTTTACGCCGGCGAGGATCTCTGTCCAGTCTCCACTTCGTCTTCCGGTCGTGATGGGCTTCTCGAGGGCCTTGCCGTTTTGCACCACGATAACTTTTTCGATGCCGGCGAAGGTAACGATCGCGTTGTTTGGCACCGTCACGGCCATCTTCGCGTCGTTAGTAACGATTTCAGCTTTGGCAAACGAACCGGGACGCAGTCCGCCATCGTTTTGCACATCGGCCTCGACCATCAGCATACGATTCTGCTGAGTTATCACCGGGCTAAGGCGTTTGATTTGGCCGAGGTAAATCTTCCCGTCGCCTTCGATGCTGACGCGCACGTTTTGTCCGAAGCGCACCGTGGCGGCGTCGCGCTCGGGAACCTCCGCGCGCAAACGCAGCGGATTCATGCGCACGATGTCCACCACCGGCGCGCCTGCGGCCAGATACTCGCCGACGCTCGCGCGCTTCTGCTGCACGATTCCATCCAACGGCGCGTAGACCGCAGTGTCGGCCAGCTGCTGTCGCGCGAGCGCGAGCTCGGAGCGGCGCTGGGCGAGGAGAGCCTGACGATTTCTGATCTCTTCAAGCGCGTCCTGATAACGGCTTTGCGCAACTTTGAACGTAGCATCGACACCATCAAAGTCTGCTTTTGCAACAACTCCCTGCTCCACCAGGCGCACGGTTCGTTCACGATTGAGGCGCGCTTCATCGAGTTGTGCTTTTGCTTGTCTCACAGTGCCGGTTTGGTCCACGCTGACCTTATCGTCAGTGCCGTCCGGCGAAAGACCGAGCCGCGCCCGCGCCTGGCTCAAGGCTGCCTCCGACTGTTGCACGCGAAGCTTGTAATCGTTGGGTTCGATCTGCGCAATGATCTGTCCGCGTCGAACCACACTACCGAAGTCAACTGAAATGGAGCTGAGTCGTCCGGCTACCTTGACGCCGGCAGTCGATTGATCGAAAGCGGCGAGGGTTCCGTTGGCGGTGACTGTCTCACCGAAAGGAGTTTGTTCGACGCGCGCGGTCTTTACTTGTCGAGTTGCTTTGTTGTCGTCGGGCCGGTTCTGTTTGGCGGAGCCCTGGTAGTCGCTCTTGCAGGCCCCCGAAACAACGACCAGCACGCAAAACAATAAGCCGGCGATAAGCCGGATGGACTTCGGCGGTCGAATGTAGAATGGGTTATCCAACATCTTGCCAGATCTGGTGGTAGCAATCTTAACCCATGCGGCAAGGTCCGGGGTAGCAGCGGCCTAATGCGTCGAGTGTTGGCAGTAAGGATGCCTCTTTTGTTGCACCTCTTAGGTCTGGTAGCGGTCAAAAGTTCTCAGCGTAGGGCTCGAAAATAAGTTACCGGCTAAAAACTCTTGCGAAACAGGTAAGACATTTTGATAAAGAAAGTGCGGCCGTTGCGCCGGAAGCCCGGCTCGAGCTGGCCGGAAAATGGATTGAACCCGCGGCGATTGAGATCGTCGTTGTAACCCACATAGAGAGCGGTGCCTGGATTTGGCGTGTAGCCAAGCAGGAACTGTCCTTTAACGTTCGAAGCTATCGAATCAAAATCCACCCGGCCGCGCGCAAACAGAAAGCGGCTGAATTGATAGGTGCTGCGCAGCGAGACGATGTTTTCATCGAAGGCCAGCAGGCCCGTGTCGTAGCGCCTCAATCTCTCTTTGGTGAAATTCAGCGTCGCGCTCAATGCCGTGGTTGGCTGGTAGGTTATGCCGCCATCTACATGCAGGAAGTCGCCTGGTCCCGGATCCTGCGGCGCGTTGCAAACTGCCGGCTGGTTGTTACCCACGCAGAAACCGTTAGCGCGCGCGGCCGCCGCCGCGAGAGCCGTCGGGCTTATGCGCGGAAATTTGGGTCCGGCGCCGAAGTCGAAGTCAAAATCACCCCAGCGACGATTAACGAAGAGGTTGAAGTTATATTTTTTGCTGGGCGTTGAGCCTGCAAAAAAGTAAAACCCGTGGTTGGACGAGGAGCGCTCGTTATCGTCGCCCGCAAAGGTGCAGTTATTGTTGATGACGCAGTTTGAACCAGGCTGGCGCTTCGGCCCAAACTCACTTTCAAAGACTCGCTCGTAACCCTTGTCCACGCCGATTCCCAGATAGCTTTCCTTTATGAAACTAAACTGGACCTGCGTTTCGTCGTTGGCGTTTTGTGAACGGCCCTGCCAGTCGAAGT
>JBGQJH010000447.1:0-2487 GCA_041498935.1 Pyrinomonadaceae bacterium
AGAATACTTGCATCAATCTCGCGACGGTTCAGGCACTTTCCTGAGTAAATCCCCAGGCTGGCAATTGAAGGCATCGCAGAGCTTATCGAGCGTGGCGTATTTTAGGCCCTGGGACCGGTGGCTTGCCAAATTCCGGATGGTCGAGTGGGCAATGTGGGTCGTTTGTGCCAGCCAGTAATGGGAGCGATCCACCAGCAGTTCATTGATTTGTAGTTTGATCATAGGAGAGCCTTTCGCGGATTCGTGGGGGCTTATATCACTAATCCAGAGGCTTGGACAGCTAATTCATCCAATATCCCTTTTGCGTGATGGATCAGTTCCAAAGCGCGTTTGGAGTTCTGATATCAGCGTCTGCGTGTTGGCTTGATCGGTTTAGTCGATCGCTTCGTCTTGGCCGTTTTAGCAACTGGATTCTTAACGGTGTTCTGCCAGGCGAGCGTCATCGCTTGTCCAAGCGTGTCTTCATCGATCGAATCGAGGCGCACGGTTGTGCATCCCTGTCGCCCCCAGGCGCCACTCGCGGGCACGAACGCTGCGGAATCCGCGCGCATGAATTCCTGTTGCTGGTCTGGTGTGAGTTTGACCATGCCCGACTTCCCGTCGGGATACAGTGTCGCGAAGATCCTCCCGTTGTCTCGGAAGTCAGGATGGCCCATGTGTGCGCCCTCGCTGGCGCCATTCAAACTGAGTGCGATGCGGCGGAATTCGTCAGGGCTCATGGTGTGTGGATCGTAGTTTTCGCAACAGATAAAAGCAATTGGTTGCAACGTGCCAACACGAGAAGGATCAGGGACCACCTGGAAAATTCAGTCGGCGAGCTAGCGTCCTGATTTGAGGTTCTTCTCTGCGTAACCTCAGCGTGCTCTGCGCCTCGACGCTCAATATTGGTGCAAACTCTTTCACCGCAGAGCGGCAGAGCTTGCCAAGTTAACGCCAGAGGTTGAAACCGGACACTGCGGTTGGCGAGCCCAACTTGCGCTCAACCGCGAACTGCGAGAATATTTCGCACTGCAAAAGACGACAGCGAGACGGATTATCACTCGAGTCACGCTTTGCGATCTTTGATCGCCAGGCTACTGCAACAGAGTGAGACTGTCACAGAAAGGTCTTCATGGAACGGCGAATAACAACCTGGTTCAGCCAAAACTTAAGCGCCGAGATGCCGTTAGTGGCCTATGGACACGCAGGCCAGCCACTATTGATGTTTCCCACGGCGGCCGCTGACTATCTTGAGTATGAACGGTTTCATTTGGTGGATGCCATACGCCCGCATATCGAGAGCGGGCGTGTTCGTGCTTACTCCATAAACAGCGTCAACAAGTACAGCCTGCTCAATGAGCAGATGCCGCCGAATATGAAAGCCGAGTTGCTGACGCGATTCGATCGCTACCTAACGGAGGAAGTGTTGCCGTTAATCCGCAAGGATTCGGGCGACAACAATGCCGGGCCCGTGACGACGGGAGCCAGCCTCGGAGCGTTTCTCGCGGCCAACGCTTATTTCAAGCATCCGGATTTGTTTCGCGGGGTGATTGCGATGAGCGGCAGTTACGACGTGCGCTCTTACCTGAAAGGCTTCTATGACGACAACGTCTACTTCAACAACCCAACTGACTATCTTCCCAACTTAGACGACGACCACTACCTGCCGATTCTGAAAAAAGCCGACGCCATTTACATCATGTCCGGGCAAGGCTCGTACGAAGCGCCAGAGCGCAGCCGGCATCTATCCGACATTCTGAAAGCGAGGGGCATTCCGCATACGCTCGACCTCTGGGGTCCGGACGTAAATCACGACTGGCCGTGGTGGCGCAAGATGCTGCCGTATACGCTCGACAGGATATTAAAAGGATGAAGGATGGAGGATGAAGGATGAATGAAAAAGACCGCTCAACCACCCCGCTGCTTAGAACCTGCTGAATTAGAAGGAGGGAGGACGTCCTTACTATGGAGACAGATTTGAAGCAGCGGACGAAGCAGTTTGCGCTAAGAATAGTCAGGTTGTATTCAGCGGTGCCAAGACGCGGTGCCGGCCAAGTTCTCGGAACCCAGGTGTTGAAATCGGGAACTTCTCCCGGCGCTCACTATCGGGAAGCCCAGAGAGCAAAGTCTGATGCTGACTTTATTAGTAAGATCGAAGGAGCGCTTCAAGAACTAGACGAGACACAGTATTGGCTAGAGCTCATCGGGGAAGCCAAGATTCTTCCCGCAAAGCGACTGGAATCTTTACATCAGGAAGCCGAGGAATTGATAGCAATCCTCGTGACTATAGTGAAGGGCGTCAAGTTGAAGGGCAAATTGCGAAGGCGATAGAGCCACATTCATCCTTCATCCTTCCGCCTTCATCCTTTTTCAGGGCTCATCTCCACCCTTCTTCCCCTTCTTCTTCTGCGGTTCAACTTCGCGTGGACGCGACAGAGGTGGCGGTGGACCTTCAACCCGCGGGGTTATCGGCTCCGTTCTCGGTTGCGGGTTTCCGGGACCAGCGTC
>JBGQJH010000448.1:0-2475 GCA_041498935.1 Pyrinomonadaceae bacterium
AAATAGACTGTCTGCAAGACTTCTTCCGCTTCTGCTCGGTCGCGCCGGCAACAGCTCAGAGCCCAGCCAAAGCTGGCGCCATGAAGTTTTTCGAGCTCAGCTGGCAGCTCCGAGATGTCCATCTGTTTATGTTTCACGGTTTCTGTTTCCGTGTTCAGAGTATTAGTCGCGTCAGGGGGCGAATTATATGACGTAGGCGCGAGAAAATGTTGGACAATCAGTCAGGTGCCAGAGGTCGGATGTCAGAGTGGTTCCGTTTTCCAGGGTAGTTCGTGGATATCGCGCGAGAGAGAAGCGGTCGGTTCAGAGTCGAGTTGTTTGGCAGGCGCGTTCCGCTGGGCCTCATGTGGCGGCAAGAACAGAGGTCAGATATATGAAACGTCAGACCTTTGCGGTCCAGCGGGTCGACAGGAGTTGTTAGGCAGTCCAGACAAGCAAACGGCGCAATGCCATCAGGGGATCGCCCTAAAGCATTGCGCCGTCGTTTTAACCCGATGTCTCACGTTGGTACCCACGCGCAACAGTCAAGTCTATGACTCGGAGTCTAGTTGGACGATGAAACCTACGTCAACAAAACGATCGCAGATAAAACATAAGGGCGTCACCGGCCGCACCCCGGCAACGCCCAGCGCCAGAAAATACTTCGGACAAAAACTGGCGCGGCGAGTACATTCAGTCAATGAAAGTTTCCTTGCATGACGAATGTTGATTTGGGAACAGGATGTTGAATCAACGGCGATAGGTGGCTGGGCCAGGATCCGGCTTCTCGGCTTTGGGAAGAAGGGCAATCTGTCCGCGCTCCCAGCCTTTGCTGGCGATCCTCGCGAAGGCAAAGCCCGTTACAAGACATCATTCGCCAGTTTGCAGAATTCGATGATGCGGTTTTCTGCCCAGAAGCAATCCTCGTCATCCTTGCGACCGGCGGATATGAAAGCGACGTGTCCACCCCGCTCGGGTGCGAGCATAAGGATGTAGGGGTTGTTGACGACCGCCGGGTCGCGGAGCGGTGCGAAGGGAATGAACGGATCGTCCTGCGCATGGATGATCAAACTCGGCAGGCGAATTTGAGCGGCGACGCGCAACGAGCTGGAACGATAGTAATAGTCGTCGGCGCCGGCGAAGCCGTGGGCGCGGGCGGTGAAACGATCGTCAAACTCCTTGATGGTGCGCGCCTGGTCCAGGCCGCTGATGTCGTACAGCTCCGGATACAATTTGTGGTTGGTGCGAATTCGCTTCTTTAGGCGGCGCACGAAGTCCTGGTGATAAATCCAGTTTGAGCGCCTCATGATCAGTTCCGAGCTGGTGTTCAAATCAACCGACGGCGACACAGCGCAAGCGGCGAGAATTTCCCTGGGCGGGTTATCTCCGTATTCGCCGGCGAGTTTGAGCACAAGGTTTCCGCCCAGTGAGAAACCCACCAGTAACATTCGCGAGAGTTGATCTTTTTCGATTAGCTCCGTAACCACCGCCCCCAGGTCAGCGCTCAAACCGCCGTGATAGATTGTCGAGGTGAGGTGTTCAGTGCCGCCGCAATTTCGGAAATTCACTCTAACGACATTGAAGCCGGCACGAAAACCTTTCTCCGCCGTTGCCTGCATGTAATTGGAGGAGGTGGACCCTTCGATTCCGTGCCAGGCGATAATGGTAGGACACCCCTTCGTGTCCCTTTGCCAGCGGCAGTGAGCCAGAACCTTGACGCCCGGCGCCACTTCAAACAAGCGCTCTTGATCTCTTTCGGAAGCAAAACGAAATCGCCGCGGCCAGGCATAAGCAGCGATCGTTTGCGCATGGCCATTGCGAAACAACCGATGGGGTCTGAAGCGGTTCGCCCGTAATAACTGTGCGGCGCCCGCCAGAAACGCGTGAGCTTTGCCGGCGATGAACGCGGATTTTGCGGGTCCAACTTCTACCACTTCAGCTTCGGAAAGCATGTTTTGAAAACCCCTGGCAGGCAGGCTGCCTGCCCTATTGATGACGAGAGGGAAGCTACCGCATCATTATACAGATAAATGGAGAAGCAAGTCGGATACAAAGCCAGAAGGCCGTATTGGTAGGATAAAGTTGAAACTTATGCCGCACGGGCCACAACTCAGCAGGTTGCGTTACTAGGATCCGCTTAGTTTGCCAACTCAAGAGTAACGTCCACCGTCAAGCTCTCTTTGTTAGGATTCAGCTTAGTTTCAAGTTGGGGTGGTGATTTGCCTGTCGCTCGTCGCTCCTCGAAAAGTCTTTGCATTACGTTTCGCGAGTCGTCTTTGAAAAACTCCTCCAAATAACCCTGATCGAAGACTTCGCCGCGCTTTAGTCTCCAGGCGTCTCTGAGCGCCTTCGCATCTCTTTCCGTAAGTCCTTTGAAGAGTATACTGCCCATGCGATACTGCGGCCCCTCGCGAACTTCAATCTTGTAAGTTACTTTCCGCGCGCTGTCGTCAAACTCGGGCGTCGGTCGCACGCGTACGTCCAGGTAGCCTTGAC
>JBGQJH010000449.1:0-2474 GCA_041498935.1 Pyrinomonadaceae bacterium
GACAGTTTGCGATTTGGGCAGGAACGTTGATCTCGATGGAAACTCCGCTGGTGATCGTTGCCGAGTCGGAAGACAAAGCCGGCGAGGCTGTCATGCGGCTGGCACGCGTAGGCATTGAAAGCGTGAAGGGGTATTTGGCCGGCGGCATCGCAGCCTGGCACGAAGCCGGATTAGAACTCGCGAGTGTGCCGCAGATTACTGTCAATGAGTTGCATGAACTCATCTCAAAGCCAACGCCGCTGCAAATAGTCGACGTGCGTCGTCCGCCCGAGTACGAAAGTGGGCATGTGCGGCAGGCGCAATCCGCCCCGCTTTTGAGTTTGCAGCAGAACGTTGCCAACCTCGGACTCGATCCGGCGAAGCCGACGGCCGTGATCTGCGCCGGCGGCTATCGCTCAAGCGCTGCCACCAGCATCCTCCAGCAACATGGCTTTTCGAATCTCCTGAACGTCGCCGGTGGCACGAGCGCCTGGATCGCTGCGGGTTATCCAGTGGAGCAGTGAATAGTGAATCGTAAATCGTGAATAGCAATCGCGCAGAGCACTTTGCGTTTTACTATTCACTATTTACTCTTTACGCTTCACTGCTTTTTACTATTAACGATTTACTATTTACGATTTACTCGTTTTGGATCCGTTTACCTTCAAACTCCTGATCAGCATCGCGATCGTCGTCATTGCCAGCATTCATGGGTATGGCGCGGCCTGGCTGGCGATCTGGATGCTGTTTCATCCTTATCAGCCGGTGAAACTTTTTGGCATTACCGTGTGGCCGCAGGGAATGATCCCACGGCACCGGGAGCGTCTGGCGGAATCTATTGGAAACGCCGTTGGCAACGAACTGGTCTCGCAGAAGACTGTGTTTGATGCGTTGTTTGAAACGAGCTTTTTTCATAGCAAGGTTGAAGATTTCGTCGGCGCTTACACAAACGATCTGCTCTCGCGGGTTTACCCTTCATTCATTGACGCGCTGCCCTCCCAGGCGCGCGCGCCAATTCTCGACACTATCTCCGCGTTGCAGTACCGCCTGGCGGAATACATCGCGGCGATGCTCAAGAGCGAAGAGACTGCCGGCGCTATCGCGTCTTTCGTCGATCGCCAGATTGACGAATTGCTCGGACGCCGCGTGGAAGATACGCTCAGCGAAGATCAATTCAATACGTTTCTGCATTTCATTCAGGAGCGCTTGACACGTTTGGTTAATGAAGCAGGCTTCGAACAAAAGATCAGTGATTTCGTGTCCGGCCGTCTGGACGACCTGGCCCGCAGCAATGCGACGCTGGCCGAAGCCTTTACGCCGGAAACTGTGGCTTTCATCAAGGAGCGTATCGACAGCCAGGTGCCGCCGATCGTGCAACATCTGGCCGACATCGCTACCAGCCAGAACACTCGCAAACAAATCGGCGCGCTGATCAAACGTGAGGTTGATGATTATTACGAACAACTTTCGCTCATCAAAAAGATCTTTATCTCCCGCGAGCGCATTCATCGCGAAGTTGACGAGCTGGTAAACAAGACACTCCCGAAACGTATAGAAGAATATTTGCGCGGACCGGCATTCGAACAGGAAGCCGAGGCCTTTCTGAATGCAACTATCGACAACGTGCTGGCCCGGCCGCTCAACGTGCTGGTAGGACAAATTGAATCCGCGAAGTTTGACTCGATAAAGCAGCAGATAGCCGGTCGTATCCTGGAGATGGCTAAGAGTGAGGAGTTTTCGGCCTCGGTCTCTACCTACGTCAGTGAAGCGGTTAAACGGTTTCGCCCGCAAACACTCGGGTCTGCGTTACAGCATTTTGATCCCGACTCGATTCAGCGCGCCAAACAGTTTCTCACGAAGAGTCTTCTCGGACTGTTGTCGCGAGATGACACTGCCCGGACGATTAACCTGATCCTGAGTTCGCAGATCGAGCGGTTATTGGTCGCGCCCATTGGCCGTCTCGGCGATCACGTCTCGCAGCATTCGATGGAGCGGGCCAGCCAGGCCCTGGTCGTAAGGATAACGGCGGCGGCGCGCGAACGGCTGCCCACAGCGATTGCGGAGTTTGACGTGGGCGGGCTGGTGCGTAAGAAGGTGTCGGATTATCCGATTGAAAAACTCGAGGCGTTAGTGCTGTCGGTCGCGCAACATCATCTGAAAACAATCGAACTCTTTGGCGCGGTGATTGGTTTCTTCATCGGCGTCGGGCAGGTGATCTATTTCTGGCTGACTTATGTGCCGGGAAGATGATGAAGGGGAAAAGGGAAACAGGGGAACAGGGGAACCGGTCGTGTGCAATTCCCTCTTCCCCTTTTACCTGTTCCACCTTCCTTTCTTCCCCCTTTCCCCCTTTCCCCTATTCCCCTTTTACCCCTTATTTCCGCCACTTCTCTCAAGCAAACACGCACCGGCCCAAGGCCGCTTTGTCTGAAAGTCCTCAGACCCTTGCAGGTGGTAGAAGAAACTCATCAGCAGCGGCAGACGTTTCAGCCGGC
>JBGQJH010000450.1:0-2451 GCA_041498935.1 Pyrinomonadaceae bacterium
CAACTACGCGTTTGCCCCAACGCTCGTAAACGCGATGCGCCAGCGCCTGTAACGCGGCGATGGCATCGTCAACCAGCAGGAGACGATCTTTCAAAGCCATGAGGCTTTGATCGCCGCCCACCCTATTGGAGCGCGCCACGGCGGCAACTGCTCCCCGGCCAAAGGCGTCGTCTATATATTGATGCGCGTCAGCAAAAATTCCATTAAAGCCGGCGCGGGCGTAATCCCTCTGCGAGAGCGCGAAGAAAAGTTCGCCCGCTTTAACCGACCTTGAATCGATGGAAAAATCTGTAATTTCCTTGTCAAACAACTCGGCGCCCACAGCCTCGGCATTGGCGCCCATCAAAAGCGATGCTTCCCGAACCTTCACGTGATTCCAACCTCTTGCTCGCTAGCCAATATCTTTTCGCTGGCTCCCGCCTCCGCGCCTGCAAGAGTAGAAACGCAGCTCATGCGAACTACGGGTGTTGGCATGGCGGGCTCGGGAAACAATTCCTCGGCATCGTTGTTAACCTGAGACCTTTGCGCCGTGCGGTTGACGCGCAAGCGTCTCCGGCAGGCTGTCACTCGGTCTTTCAATCCATTGCCACAGATCTCGCTGGTTAGCATTCGATGGGGGATCATTTGCCTGCTCCGTGAAGATGTGTCTTCTTCTCGTAACGCAAACTAACAGTTTACGTTACAACCGTGGTCCACTTTCAATTCAGTCTCCCAAAATCCACGTAAATAATTTGTCCCTGGCGCAACTCTGTGCCCGGCTGTGGGTTTTGTTCCACCACCCGTCCGCCCTCGCCATGAGCTTCAACTTGCATGCCAAGTTGTGCGCAAGCGCGGGCGACGTCTCTTACGCTTCGGCCGCGTAGATCCGGCATCAGGATCGCGTTACTGGTAGCGACCGCGTAGACAATCTCTCCGCCTTTGTTGTCGCGCGCGGTAACCCTCGGCATGGTCGACGCTCTCAACTCCTCCTGCCTTGTCTCTTCTTCGCGACGCTTCTCGTCCGCGCGTAGCTTCGAAATCTGCGCCGGCGTTTGCACTGCGTGCGCCACCAGCTCGGGGTTTTTGAAATCAGTATCTGGAATCACACCCAGCTCCGGCAAAATCTGTTCGGCAATCTGACGAAACACCGGCGCGGCCACCTCGCCGCCGTGGTATGAACCGCCAGGCTCATCGATGACCACGATGATTACCACTGCGGGATTGTTAACGGGCGCGAAGCCGACGAAAGACGCCACAAATTTCGACCGGGAGTACGTTCTTGTCCTGGGGTCAATCTTCTGCGCGGTGCCCGTTTTCCCTGCCGCGGTGTAGCCGTCTAACTGGGCTTTCTTGGCAGTGCCATTGAGCGTCACGCCTTCGAGCATTCCCCGCAACGCGGTGGCTGTTTCTTTGCTGATCACGCGGCGTTGTTCAGGACTTGAGCGATATGTCGGCAGGCCGGCGGCATTGCGGATCTCGCGAATCAAATGCGGAGCTATGCGCACGCCGTCGTTTGCCAAAGCGCCGAAAGCAGCGACCATCTGCAGGGGCGTCACGCCCACTTCCTGGCCAATAGCTACCGAACCGATTGATGAGGGAAGCCAGCGATTGAGTGGACGAACCAGACCGATGGTCTCGCCGGGCAATTCAATTCCGGTGCGCGAGCCAAAACCAAAGCGGGTGATGTATTCGTACATCGTTGGGTCGCCCACGCGCAGGCCGAGTTTGATGGCGGCGACGTTGCTTGATTTCGCGAGTGCGTCGGCAATAGTCAAAACTCCAAACGGATGGTGGTCGTGAATCAACCGCTTGGCTACGGTTATTGAGCCCATCTGGCAGTCAATGTGATCGTCGGGCTTTGCCAGTCCCTTTTCGATGGCCGCCGAGAAGGCGACGACTTTGAATGTCGAGCCCGGCTCGTAGATATTCTGCAGAGCCCAATTGGCTCGCGCTGCCGGCAACGCCGCACCGGCGTCGTTTGGATCAAACGTCGGCGCATTCGCCAGCGCCAGAATTTCGCCGGTATGCGGATCGAGCACGATTGCGGTTCCCGCTTTTGCGTTCGATTGTTCGATTGCCGCGGTCAACGCTGTCTCAGCCTGATACTGAATGGATTGATCGATCGTCAGAATTATCGTCTGGCCGGGGCGGCCGGAAATCTCCGTGCTCTCGTATGATCTGCCACGCGAGTCTTTTTCGATGAACAGTCTGCCTGGCTCGCCGGTGATCTTTTCGTTGTAGACCTGCTCGATTCCCGCTAGTCCATTACCATCGAGACCCACATAGCCAAGCACGTTGGCAGCTAGCGAGCCGTTCGGATAAAAACGCTTCGGCTCTTTCCTGGTGTGAACTCCGGCGAGGTCCATAGCCTCCAGCATCTGCGCCTGGTCGGGAGCGATCCGGCGAGCAATCCATAGAAAGCGGCGGCCGCCATTTCTCGCTTCCGTGATCTGATTGAAGAGGTCCTTTTGC
>JBGQJH010000451.1:0-2445 GCA_041498935.1 Pyrinomonadaceae bacterium
AGTCGATAGCGCAACGTCACGAGCGCATTGTCGGCGTTGTGATTGACGATATAGGTCGAACCCGATCCGGTGACAGAGCCCGGCGCGTGAATTTCACCGTTCAGGCGATCCATGGGCGCGTCCAACACCTTCGGGTCGACTATCCGCACAACCCCGACATTAGCGAGCTCGCCCATGGTCCAGGCGGTATCGTCGTAGACTTCAGTTTGCGGATCGTTTGGCGCCCAATACTGATAATCAAGCAGCGCGTCGGCAATGCGACTGTAGGGCTGATCCATGCGAATGATGTAACTGCCGGCGGGAAAAGTGCGCGACGCGGCTGGTGCTGCCGCGGGCGTTGGTGAAGGTGCGGTCAGTGGCGGCACAGAATGAGATACCGTCACTACCGCCTCCGGAGACGACGCCGGTTTGCTCGTTGACGGTGATGTGGCCGGCGACCCGGTCGCTACTACCACCCCAGCCGGGCTGCCCGTCTGGGGACCCCGGTCTGCTCCCGGTTCTGATTTTGTGGAAACAGTGAATGGCGCGGTCGCGCGATTGATCTCGACACCCTGCGCTTGCAGTGTGCGCAGTAGTTCAGCCTGGTTGCCTGGACGCGGATCGTCGCCCGGAAAGACGTACGCGGCCGGTCCTTCATTCTTCGGTTTCAAGACCGAACGCTTGCTTTTCAAATAAAAATTCTTGAGAAAGAGCTTGCTATTGTTGCCGAAGTAATAAAGCGAGGTCAGCAGCGCGGTCTGCTCGTAGTTGTTGTTATTGCGCTGCGACCATTTGGCTTTTGGAAGTGGCGGATTCTGGCGATACCAGGTGCGCTGATACTCGCCGGGCGAAGTTGTTCGCTCCAGCGTGTCGGCGCCGGCGTTTCCAAAAGTTTCGTAAAGACGGCTGATGCCATTGTGCGTCGCCGCAATGAACATGAGGTAGCCTGGCGACCAGGTGTCGAAAGTTCCATGAGCAAACACGCCGGGCATGCCAAACTTCGTCATTTCCGAAACATTGTTCCAGCCGATCATCTGCCACTCGTCCGTCAGAATCGGATCGACCCAGGCGTTGTAGGGGCCATCGCCAATCGTGTTGTCGTAAAGATAGGGAACTGACTCGTGCAGATCATGAAGCACCTGCGGTTTCCACGCGAGATACGTATTGAGCACGTTGCGGGTGAGCTTGAGCGAGAGGCCGATCGCATCGCGGTTGTTATCGTGAGCGACGTAATGACCCCAGTAGATTAGCGGCGGCTGGTTTTCGTTTGGGTGGGCCAGGTGCCAGTTGTAAAGGTCGACCATGCGATTGCGGCCATCGACTTCGACGACCGGCGTAATCAGCGTGACTACGTTGTCGCGGATCGACCTGATGTAGGCGCTATCGTCAACGGCGAGGCGGTAGGCAAGTTCCATCAGGGCCGTCGGCGCACCTGTCTCCACAGAATGGATAGTGCCGGTGATGTAGTAGATTGGAAACGAAGCAGCGACGAGTTTGTCAGCCTCGTCGTCGTTGAGATTGATCGTGCGCGGATCGGCGAGTTTCGCGAGGCGAGCGCGATTCTCATCGAGGCGAGCCAGCAGTTGCTCCGAAGCTACGGCCACGGCAATCATCTCGCGGCCCTCTTCCGTCGTGCCGATGGAATAAACTCTTACGCGCGGGCTCGCTTTTTCGAGCATACGCATGTAGCGATAAACCTCTTCCGCGTAAGGCAATTTACCGGGGGCGCCGGCAACATCGCCAAGGACAGTTTTGGGTGTGGGCACGGTTGCTGACGCGGGCAGGTAGTCAGTTAGAGGGGAATTGAAAAAAGGCTCGGTGGTGTATTCCTGAATCTTCTTCGTGTACTCCTCGTCAACCGGCTGCTGGGGATCGCGGCCGGGCTTGGTTTGGGCATTGGCAAACGCGCCAGCGGCAATCAACAATAGAGACGCAACAAGACAACGAAAGAGTGGACGAGTCATCGAGATCTCCCTCACGCAAAATAGGCGACAGCTTGAAAATAATTCTGAGGAGAAGAAGCTTTTAAGCTAAAGCTGGGAGCAAGTCAAATTTCGGTGGCGCCACTGGCTTGATCTCACTCTTTATCAGAACCGGGAGCGGTAGCGACGGGGTTCTTTTTCGATCCAGGTTCTGACCCGGTCGCTACCGCTCCCGGTTCTGATAGGAAACTGCGCTTGACAATCAGCAACCTAAAGGTTGAACTCTGAACGCTGCGGCCGATAGCCGACGGTGCAACAAAATGTCGGATCACGAATCAACAACTCCATCCAGCGCGCAACCTGATGAAGAACCCTCGCTCGTGCAAATCACGCCGATAAGCAAAGTGGCGGGCGGCGTCCCGGCGATTATCGCTACCGCGAAAACTGTCTGGAATGAAATGGGTGTGGTGCGCGGAATCCGCGCGCTGCGGAAGCTCAATCAAAAGACAGGATTCGACTGTCCGGGTTGCGCCTGGCCCGAGCC
>JBGQJH010000452.1:0-2430 GCA_041498935.1 Pyrinomonadaceae bacterium
CGCCTGGCAAGAAGGATACGCGGCGTTCACGGTAAGTCCTTCCGCGACGAATTCCGTGAGGAACTACATAGCGAACCAGGAAGGGCATCACGCCAAGCATTCGTTCGTTGACGAATTGAAAGAACTGTTGGAGAAGGCAGGCGTTGCGTATGAGGAGAGGTATCTCTTGTGATGCTCTGGCACCCCTCCGGGGTGCGGGGCAACTACACGCGTGTTCCGGTGGTCTGCGCTTCGCTTCGACCACCGGCTACTTTCGTTCCAACCCTTCGGGTTGAAGAGCCTCGAACGATCCGATGATGAAGATTGAGAAGGCCGTTGAAACGGCCTAGATAAATTGTGTCGGTCTGCTAACCAGCCGTAAAACGGCTGGCCTACCCGCCCTGCGGGCTAGCCTCGTAAACGAGGCAAAGGGCCTTCGAATGATGAAGATTGAGAAGACTGTTGAAACGGCCTAGACAAATTATGTCGGTCTGCTAACCAGCCGTAAAACGGCTGGCCTACCCGCCCCGCGGGCTAGCCCCCTAAACGAGGCAAAAGCACCGGTGTCACGCGCCGCCGGCGGCTGCGGTTTTGGTATTCGGATCGAGTTCGTTGAGTAGTTCTCTCAGGAGTGGGGCGTCCTTCTCCGCGTCGAGGTAGTGCTTGCCGAGCATCTTCAGGAAGCGGCGTTCTTTCGTTTCACCATTCAATTCCTTCAGTAGCGCCCGACAGAATGCAGCTACGACTACCGGGTCAAACTGAGAGCCGGTGTTGCGACGCAGGTCGACAATAACTTCATCAAAGGTGCGGCGCGTCTTGTAAGGCCTATCGGTTGTCATCGCATCAAACGAGTCGGCGACGGTGACGATCTTCGCGCCCAGCGGGATTTGTTTGTCAGTCAAGCCGTCGGGATAACCGTGGCCGTCCATGCGTTCGTGGTGATACTTCGCCGACAAAGGTATGTCGGCATAGGGATGATTGATGGGCGAGAGGATCTCAAAACCGGCGACGGGATGGCGGTTTAGTTCGGCCGACTGCTTCGCATCAATTCGGTAAGGGGCATTTATGATATCGCGCTCGACTACCAGCTTGCCGACGTCGTGAAGGTAGCCGGCGATGGCCATGCCCTCCACTTCTTCCTCGCCCCAGCCCAGCTCGCGCGCAATCATCTCGCTGTACTTGCCAACGCGATCGGAATGCCCCTGCGTGTACTTGTCCTTGATGTCGATCGCGGCAGCGAAAGCGCGCACGGTGTCGCGGTAAATAGCGCGCAGGTCGAAATAGAGTCGGCGGTTTTCATCCGCCTGTTGCTTCACTTCCGCGAGCAGACGATGCGTGTGAATGCCGACGCCGATGTGCCGCACCATCGAGCGAATCACTTCAATGTCGTCCGCGTTGAAGGGCTCGCCACTGGCTTTGCCTCCCAGCAGGACCAGCCCGGTCAAACCCCCGCGAACAATCATCGGAACGATCAGTTCGATTAACTGCACGCGATATTCCGGCCGGTGCGCCTCCAGGAAACTCTCCAGTGCAGACTCTTTGACCGACCCTACTTCACCAACTGCAAACGCGCCCTTATCAGAACTGAGAAATGCTTCCCTGGTTGCGGCGTCGACCACAAACCGCGCCTCGTACTTGTCACCCAGGCCCCAAAGCGCGAGCGGGTTTGTCGCCTCCAGATGCGCGGGACACTCAACTATGGCGCCACGGCGAATTGCGAGCGTGCCCAGCAGCAAGTGCAGAGACGTGCGGACCATTGCAATGAAGTCGCCGCTGTCCGCTATCTCTTGTCCCAGGTCGGCAAGCGCGCCGAAAGAGTGGATAAGCTTTTGTGTGTTTGGCTCCATGATCGGAAACTATAACACTAATGAGGGACTGGAAACCGCCACTGATGCATCCTGCTAGTGGCCAATTGCCTGAGATTGTGTGGTGGAAGTGGAAAGACCGGAGAGCGCTTCCTGTTCATCTTTGGCGAGCACGACATGGCGCGTTAGTCCGAGCATTTCGAATAGTTGAACTGTCTCGTCGTTTACGTCAGAAAACACAACCAGCGCGCCGCTCTTTTCCGCGATGTCGATGATGCCGAGAAGGATGGAGATGCCGATGCTGTTGACTAATTCAGTGTCGCTGAAATCGATCACCAGCGCGCGCGCGCCGGAGTCGAGCTGCTTCTTACATTCGCGCTCGATTCTTTCGCCAGTGAGCTTGTTTAGATAGTTGCTCGCATAGACGACCGCTGTAGTGCCGACACAACGCGAGCGTATGTTTGACTTGATCGATTCCGCCATGCGGTAGCTTCCCTCCCGTACGACACAAACTACGCAAAACAACCTAACAGTTTGTGTTACGAGCCGCTCCGGCGCAGATACTTGGTCATGCGCAAGCTCGTTCCTTCGTCAACGCGTTCAAACTCAACTTCGTCCATCAGCGTCTTGATTAGTTTCAGTCCCC
>JBGQJH010000453.1:0-2427 GCA_041498935.1 Pyrinomonadaceae bacterium
GAAAAAACATCCAGCACCTGGGTGCCCGCTTCGCGATGGCCGTTGCCAGTAGCCTTTGTGCCGCCAAACGGCAGGTGCACTTCCGCTCCGATGGTTGAAGCGTTTACATAAAAGATTCCGGTGTACATATCGTTCATGGCTCGGAAAGCGCTGTTGACGTCGCTGGTGTAGATTGCCGCCGAGAGTCCATAGCGAACTCCGTTGGCGATTTCGACCGCTTCGTCGAGAGACTTCGTCGGAATCACAGCGGTGACCGGCCCAAAGATCTCCTCCTGCGCAATCCGCATATCTGGAGCTACGTCGGTGAAGACGGTGGGCTCTATGAAATAACCTCGCGCATATTCGCCCCTCGTCAAACGCTTGCCGCCGCAGGCGAGAGTCGCGCCATCTTCATCCTGGCCAATGTCGATGTAACTCATAATCTTCTTGACTGCATCGCCATTGATAACCGGTCCGACGTCTGTTTTGGGATCGGCGCCATTACCTATTCGCAAGGCTTTGGTGCGTTCCACCAGCTTTTTCGAAAACTGTTTGTAGACTTTCTTGTGAACGACCAATCGCGAGGACGCGGTGCAGCGTTGTCCTGAAGTCCCAAACGCGCCCCAGACTGCGCCTTCGATCGCCAGATCGATGTCAGCGTCATCCATCACTATGATGACATTTTTGCCGCCCATCTCGAGCGAGCAGATCGAATTGCGCTCGGCACAGGCTGAGGCCACGATGCGACCCGTTTCGGTTGAGCCGGTGAACGAGATCAAACGCAACGCCGGATGATTGGTAATTGCGGCGCCGACGTTTTCGCCGTGGCCCGTCACCAGGTTTACGACTCCCGGCGGTATGCCCGCTTGCTCGCAGGCCTGCACCAGGTTGTAGGTGGACAACGGAGTGTCTTCGGCAGGCTTTAGAACTACCGTGTTGCCGCAGACGAGCGCGGGAATCAGTTTCCACGAAGGAATCGCCATGGGAAAATTCCACGGCGTAATCAATCCGCAGAGACCAACCGGCTGGCGCACGCACATCGCAAACTTGTCAGGCATTTCTGCCGGAGTCGTAAAACCATGCAGCCGGCGTCCCTCGCCGGCCGTGTAGTAGGTGCAGTCGATAGCTTCCTGCACATCGCCGCCTGCCTCTTTCAGCACCTTGCCCATTTCACGCGTCATGTCGGCAGTGAAGCGATCTTTATTGCTGATTAGAATTTCACCCAGGCGAAAAAGAATTTCGGCGCGTCTCGGAGCCGGCAGGTTGCGCCAGCCATCATATGCGCTCTGGGCCGCATTGACGGCCGCGTTTACATCATCACTGGTTGAGAGCGGGAAGCGACCAATAACGTCCTGAGTGTCAGCCGGGTTGATGTTTTCAAACACTTCGCCGGATTCACTCTGGATCCACTTGCCGCCAATGTAGTTGCTGTAAGTTTTGACGGACGCGCGCACTGGCGCTCTGGAATGTTGTTTCGAGCTGTTCTTTGCGAGAGCTTTTTTTGCTTGAGCCATTGTCTGGGTGTCGGGTATTAGGGATCAGGCGTCGGCTGGAAAGAAATCCACTGGCACCTGACACCTGGCACCTGAAACCCGTCCTTATTCATAAGTAAACTGAACGATTCTCGTCGTTACGCGATCTCTTACGAAGCGCGACACTTGCAACACAATCGGATCACCGGCTTTCAAACCACCTAGCACACGCTGGAAATCAGCGAGCGTTGTTACCGGCACCCGGTTTATGCGCGTGATGACGTCGCCTATATCAAGCGCCTGCTGTCCACCGGTGCCGCGCACCTCAGCCGCCAAGCCGTTAGGATCAACTTCTTTAACGTAGAGGCCGCGCACTCCCGTGAGTTTCTTGTCGGCAATTAGTTGCTGCGTAAGCTCGGCAAGAGTGACTCCCAGGTGCAGTCCGTTTCCTTTGGGATCGGATTCCTTTTCGTTGGCTTTGGGAGCCGCGTCATCCGGCTCGCCCAGGGGCTGTAGCTTCGGGCGCTCGCCGAGCACAACGTTAGCGGTAAGTTTTTCCAGTTTGCCGTCGCGGTCGCGCAGGAAAGTAAAGGCGGCGGACTCACCCACCGGACTGCCCGCAACTTTCTGAATCAAATCCTGTGCGCTGGCCACCGGCTGACCGTTGAATTCAGTAATAATGTCGTTTGACTCCATGCCGGCTTTCGCGGCCGGTGTCGGTTGGCCATCCTTGCTCGGTGGGACGTCCATAATGATCGCGCCCTTTGCTTCGGGTAGACCATAGACTCTGGCAAACTCTTCCTTGACTGACTCAAGGGTCACGCCCAGATAGCCCCGGCGGACTTTCCCTTGCGCGAGAATCTGGCGATAGACGAAATTTGCTTCCACGGCCGGCAGAGCGAACCCGATGCCGTTGTAGTCTCCGGTGGACGTTGCGATCTGGGAGTTGATCCCGATCACTTCGCCGCGCATGTTC
>JBGQJH010000454.1:0-2419 GCA_041498935.1 Pyrinomonadaceae bacterium
TCCAAACAGATTAAGTATTGCCGGATCGAGCGGAGCGCCACGCTCCCGCCAATGCAACAGCTTGGGATCGCCAGTGAAGATCGGACGATCATTGCCTACGTCGTCGAGGTTGCGGTCCGCGCCGCCAATAGAAATATTGAATGGAGCGCCCGACGCTATGCGCCAGATCGGCGAAAAGCGCAGTCTACCCAGGTAGCGCGGCATGTCGAACGTGCCTGAGAAAACAAAGCGATGCCGGCGATCAAGCAAGCTTCGGGATCGCTCGGCGGCAAAGTCTCCGGGCACCAGCGCGTCCGAAGTATTAACGATGCCATCGTCATCGAGGTGCGAAAGCGTGTAGGCCGCGCGAAACGAGATGCCCAGGCCGTTTTTGCCGGCACGGAAACGTCGTCGCAACTCGAGCGTCAGGCCGTGATAGAAGCTGTTACCGACCGAGATCAATTGTTCAACTTCGGCCCGCGTCGGATCTGGACGCAGGTTGTTCAAGGCCGCCAGCGCGACCTCGACTACTGTAGTGGAAGTGAAGCTGTTGAGATTGAAGACTGAGATCGGAACGCCCAATTCCGTGACGCGATTGATCGCATTGGGATTGGCGGGGACAAGCGGCGAGAACATGAAACGAACAAGATCGCCCGCGGTGGATGCTCCGTAAATCGGACGAGTCGCCAGCGGACCGTTGCGAAAATTTGCAAAGTCGCGCGAGGCCAGGTAGTCACTGAAACTTTTGAAACCGGCCGGCAGGCGCGGCGCGTTGACATTAAACTCACGCCAGAGATGCAAACCACGATTCCAGGTGTAGTTGGCTTCGAAAACAAACGCAGGCCCCAGTTCTCGCTCGAAGCCAACATTCGCCTGATAGCTTTCCGGAATGTGCAAGGTCGGATCCAGGCGGCGCGAGAAGCCGGTATTCAACACGCCAAACTGCTGAACGATCGCAGAATCCGGAGTAAGGACGTTAGGAAAGAAAATATGGTCCTTGATGAATTGCCGCTGGTAGTCAGCAGCGTTCGACTGTCCGGTGGGATCGAAAAGATCGTTAGTGTCGAAAAACCTCTGCTGCGCGCCGAGGGTGAAATCATCAATCGTACGCAGCAGTGCGCGGTTGTAAAAGATGCCGGCTCCGAGGCGGATCACTGTCTTGCCGGACTTGAAAGGATCGTAAGCGGCGGCGAAGCGCGGCCCGAAATTGTTGTAATCGGGCAGAATAGTTTCCTCTTCCCAACGCAAACCGAAGCTGACTATCAAATTGGATTTCAAACGCACTTCGTCATGCGCGAAAAATCCCAGGTAAGTATTGCGCTGGGTCGAGCTGGTTTGAAAGTTTTGCCGGAAGCGGCTGGGAACACCAGCCAGAAAGTCACCAGCGCTGTCGAAATTGAAAGTGCCCGAAGCGTCAGACAGATCAATGAAGGTTGATTTGATTTGCTGCGCGTCCCCGCCCAGCTTGAGCGAGTGTGCTCCGCTGATGTAAGCAAAAATATCCTGAAACTGGATACGATTTTCGCGGCGGTCAGTGGCGTTGGTGGTTGATGAACCGGCGATGAGCGTTCCCGTCTGCGCGCTGGTGTCGCCAACGAACTGCGCCGGATAGTCGTAATCAATTAACGCCACCGGGCTGCCGCTGCTGCGCGCCTCAACCGCCGGCGTGAGTCGCGAAAGTTGTACGCGCGCCTGGTTGACGGCCTTCGGCGAGAGCACGTAGTTGTCTGAATATGAAATTGCATCGGTGCCGCGCGTGGTTGCCTGCAACGCCTCCGCCAAACGATCGCCGCCGCCAAACTGCCGCAGGTTAGTCAAACGCCCGAGCTGCAAGAGAAACGATCCGTTGTGCAGGTCGTTAAACTTGTGATCGACGCGCGTCGTAAAGATGTGGTTGCGCTGCGGCGTGCTCAGTCTCTGAAGGAAGGGTGCGATTTCTACCTGGGAACTCAGCGAGTTTGTGGGTATGGCCTCCAGACGCTTGTTGGCGAGTAAAGTCGGCGCGGGCAGAGGGAAGACACTGTTCTGCTGCACGGGGACGAAAGTATTGGTCAATGCCGAATCCAGGATTGTGTCGTACTCGTAAGCCGTAAAGAAGAAGGTCCGGTTGTGGCCGTTATAGCTCAACGGTCCGAAGAACTTCGGCAGCGTAAGCGGTCCGCTCAACGTGAAGCCGGGGTCATGCTCCGTCAAAGGTAAGCGGCTGACACCAATCCGGTTGTTATTGAACGTATTCGCGTTCAGCCAATCGTCGCGGAAGAAATAGAACCCGCGACCATGATACTTATTCGAGCCGCCACGCGTGCGGATGTTGATACGCCCGCCCGAAGCACGACCATACTCCGCCGAAAACTGATTGGTGATGATCTGAACTTCCTCGACCGCTTCAACCGAAGGCTGGAAACGTTCGCGCGCGGCGCGGTCGTCGTTGTTGTCGAGA
>JBGQJH010000455.1:0-2409 GCA_041498935.1 Pyrinomonadaceae bacterium
CTCTCAGTGTGGCAGCGTACTGGAACCCATTGCCCGAGGACCCTCACTTCTTTCTCACCGTCCGCGACGCGACGCCCGAGTGTCCCCGCTGCCTGGTAACCGACGAAAACAATCGTGGCATTCTCATCAGGTAACACCCGCAAGGCATGATGAAGTACGCGGCCGCCGGTCATCATTCCCGAAGCGCTGATGATCACGCGCGCTCCGTGTTTCTCGTTTAGTCGCTTCGAGTCTTCCCTCGTGGTGCTGGCAATCATCGAATGCGTGCGCATCGGGTTGGCGTTGCCCGCGGACGCGATCACATATTCTTCATCGTGCTCTTCCCGGCGATTCGCATACGCCTTCGTGGCCGCCGAGGCCATCGGCGAGTCAAGGATTACGGGCACGATCGGCACGCGTTTCTCGTCTTCAAGTTCGCGAATCAGATAGAGGAGTTCCTGGGCCCGCCCGACTGCAAAGGCGGGGATCAAAATCTCACTGTCATGCAGAACGGCATTTTTGATCACGCGCTCGAGCGCAACTTTTGGCTCTTCGGGATCATGTAGGCGGTCGCCGTAGGTTGATTCGACAACCAGGTATTCGCAGGCGGGAGGCGCTACCGGATCGCGAATGATGGGCTGGTCATACTTACCCAGGTCTCCCGAAAACAACACTCGTTGACTTTGCTGATCGTCCTCAAGATGAGTGAGCACCTGGCTCGATCCCAGAATGTGACCCGCAATGCGAAACTCCGCGCTAATGCCTTTTACGACTTTAACGAGCTGGCCATCATTTGGCACTACCTGAAGAAGTTGCAACGCGGCTTGCGCGTCCTCTTCGGTGTAAAGTGGGAGCGCCGGAGTGTGACGCGATAACTGGTGGCGATTGCGATAGTCGGCCTCTTCCTCCTGTAAGCGGGCCGAATCGGGAAGCAGTATGCGCAAGAGGTCCGCTGTGCCGCGCGAGCAATAGACCGGCCCACGGAAACCCTGATCGACGAATCGCGGAAGATAGCCGGTGTGATCGATGTGCGCGTGCGTGAGCAGCACGGCATCAACTGAGGACGGCGGAAACGGCGCCGCCTCCCAGTTCCGTTCGCGCAGCGCTCGCGGACCCTGAAAGAGACCACAATCAACCAGCACCCGCTTGTGATTGGTTTCAATTAGATACTTCGAACCGGTGACGGTGCCCGCCGCGCCCCAGAATGTTAGGGTAGCCAAGAACTTCCTCCGCTCAACTAGTCTTATCAACCTGTTCGGAATCCATGATCGTTGATTGACTCCGCTGCTGATATCCAAAAAAAACTATGAAGGTGGGCACCAGCAACGCGAGGTTGCGAAGCGCAGTGGTGACTCCCAGTTGGCTGGCGATTATTTTGCCGAAGCATTCACACTCAAGCGGTTCACCGTGTAAGACGTAAACGTAGTACAACGCGAATGCCGAAAAACCGACGAGCAACGCGGCCGCCAGCAACGCTCCGGCTCGGACCGTGCGCCGCAACAGCAGCAAAATCGCGGCGATGATCTCGACTGTAATAACCGCGATCGTTACCGGCCACATCCAGCGAACATAATTGAAACCTGTGGCACTGAGCAGTTGGGCCACGCTTGCGGCGAAGTCTTTAACTATCCAGAGCTTCGCGCCGGCGGTAAAGAGAAACAACGCCGCGAGAGCGAAGCGGCTGAGTTGAAGGATTACTTGAAATATCTTGCTGTAGTTCATTTTCGATCGCATACGGACAAGACTACTGGCCAGCCATGGCTCTGACCCTGTTAGGAGTCAAATGTTTATAGTTCGTGAATCTCTTCGAGAACTTTCGCAGGTTAGTGGCCGCACCGGCGGCAACTAACCTGCGAAGTGATGCGTGCAGAGTATGTTTCTATAAACATTTCGTTCCTAACGGAACCAGGAAGGATCCTTTTCATCCTTCATCCTTCCGCCTTCATCCTTTGTCTACGCCGCCAGCGCAACTACCTTCTCCGCCGCATCCTTCATTCCATTGGCGACGGTGAAGTTCAAGCCTGACTCACGAATCACGCGCTGGCCCTCTTCCACGTTCGTTCCTTCGAGGCGCACCACGACGGGAACTTGAATGCCCAGCTTCTTAACCGCCTCGACAACACCGCGCGCGACCATGTCGCAACGAACGATGCCGCCGAAGATATTTATCAAGACCGCCTTGACATTTTCGTCCGCCAGCAAAATTCGAAACGCTGCTTCAACTCGCTCCTGCGAAGCGCCGCCGCCGACGTCCAGAAAGTTTGCCGGCTCGCCGCCTGCGAGTTTGATAATGTCCATCGTCGCCATCGCGAGTCCGGCGCCGTTCACCATGCAGGCGATGTTGCCGTCGAGCTTGATGTAATTGAGATCGAATTTTGACGCTTCGATCTCCAGTGGGTCTTCTTCATTAAGGTCACGCAGATCGAGAAA
>JBGQJH010000456.1:0-2388 GCA_041498935.1 Pyrinomonadaceae bacterium
ACAAAAAAGCGGCCATCGCTGGCCGCTGTTGCTTAACCCGTTTCGCCCGACGGTCGTTCGACGATTACCACGGCCTCTTCTTCATCAAACTCCTGGAGCATCACCTTGATTATCTCGCTTTTCTTGGTCGGCACCAACTTGCCAATGTAGTCCGCTTGAATGGGCAACTCGCGATGCTCCTTGCCGCGATCGATGAGCACGGCAAGCTGCACGCGTCTTGGCCGTCCAAAATCAATTAACTGATCGAGCGCCGCGCGAATAGTACGGCCCGTGTAGAGCACGTCGTCGATGAGCACGATGTTGCGATTCTCAATGTCACCCGGCAGGTCGGTGCGGTTGACAATGGGCTTGGCGCCGACCGTCGACAGGTCGTCGCGGTAAAGCGTTATGTCTAAAATCCCGACCGGCGGACGATCGCCTTCGAGATCCGCAATCTTATCAGCCATGCGTTCCGCGAGTGGCACCCCTCTGCGCCGGATACCCACCAGATAGAGATCGCCGGCGCCGTGATTCTCTTCGACAACTTCAGAAGCGAGGCGGGCGAGCGCGCGGTTGATTCGCGGGCTGTCCATGATGCGGGCCTTCTCGATGAAATCCATTGCGCCGGATACTAACAAGAACAGTAACGAGTGACAAGGAACGATGCAAAACGCGTTGGCATTGAACCCGCCAGGGCGCCACCTGTTTCGGTATCGACCTTGTCTTGATCTGACTGCCTCTGTTAGTCTTGCTTTTGCAAACAACGAAGCAAGATAAATCAGAGCCGTTCATGCTCTATCGCTCATTGCTGCGACCTTTACTCTTTCGCTTGCCTCCGGAGACGGCCCACGAACTGGCGCTCAATTCCCTTTCCTTCGCTCCCCGACTTACAAGAACCCTCTTAGGCGACCGTTTCAAGCGCAGCCCTTTTGGAAAGCTGCGGCGTTTTGGTTTGACGTTCTCAAACCCCGTTGGGCTCGCCGCCGGATTCGACAAAGATGGGGTTGCGCTGGAGTCGCTCGCCGCGCTCGGATTTGGTTTCATTGAAGCGGGCACCGTCACCTATCATCCGCAACCCGGCAACGAGCGGCCGCGCCTTTTCCGCTTGCCGCTGGATAAAGCGCTGATCAATCGTGCCGGCTTCAACAACGAGGGCGCTGCTCGATTTGCTCAACGCGTGAAGAACAACAGACCTGATTGTGTTCTCGGCGTTAGCATCGGCAAGAGCAGAGTAGTTGCGCTCGAGGATGCGGTTGCCGATTATCTGAAGAGCTTTGCAGTGGTCTATCCCATTGCTGACTACGTAGCAGTTAACGTTAGTTCGCCAAACACCCCTCGCTTGCGAGAGCTGCAACAGGCCAACCAACTTGAAGAACTCCTGGGGGCGCTCCAGGAACGTAATCAAGAACTCGCGGAGCAACCTGAAGGCCGCGGAGTTTTGCCTCTGCTGGTAAAACTTTCCCCGGATCTCGATCGCGAAGAACTGCAAAACATCGTGGCCGTGGCCCAAAGAAACAAGGTCGCGGGACTTATCGCCACTAACACCACTACTGCCCGGGCGCCGCTCGAAACACGCGCCGAAGAAGTGCAAGGTTGTGGCGCAGGAGGCTTGAGTGGCGCTCCCTTGCGACACCGGTCCAGGGAAATGATTGCGATGCTTTACAATATGACGGAAGGCTCGCTGCCATTGATTGGCGTCGGCGGAATTTTCACTGCGGAGGATGCCTGGGAAATGATCAGCGCCGGCGCGAGCCTGCTGCAAATCTATACAGGTTTGATTTATGAAGGACCGTCAATCGCTAAGAAGATAAATGAAGGCCTACGCCAAATTATCGCCGCCCGCGGTTTCGTTTCGCTTGACGAGGCGGTGGGATCGCGCGCGAAGGAGGTTGGGGCCGGACGGTCGGCGAAGAATGCGGAGGATAAGAAAGTCATATGACGGTTGCTGAGAAAAACAAATTAATCGTTGCGCTTGATGTAGAAACCGCGTCCGAGGCGCGCCGGTTGGTGAGCACGCTTCGCGGCATGGTGGGAATGTTCAAGATCGGGTCGCAGTTGTTTACCGCCGCTGGTCCCCCTTTGGTGCGCGAGATTATCGAGTCAGGCGAACGCGTGTTTCTGGATCTTAAATTTCACGACATTCCCAACACTGTCGCCTGCGCCGGCGTGGAGGCAACGCGCCTTGGCGTTTCGATCTTCAACCTCCACGCTGCTGGTGGAAGCGAAATGATGCGGCACACCGCGAGCACTGTTGCTGAATTTGCAGCTTCCGCGGGACTTACCCGGCCCTTAATCATCGCCGTCACAGTGCTGACGAGCGCCAACGCCGCCACGCTTGCAGACGTTGGATATAGTTTGGATGCGGCAGAATTGGTTCCGCGGCTCGCGCAGCTCGCCGAAGCAAGCGGC
>JBGQJH010000457.1:0-2368 GCA_041498935.1 Pyrinomonadaceae bacterium
CACCCGGCTCCTCGTGAACAATACTTCTAATCTGGTTCAATTTGTCCGTGGCGAGCACGATGCCGGCGCAAGGTATACGACCGCCGACCGTGCCTGTTCCCGCGCCGGAAACAGTAACCGGAGTGTTAGCGGCCGTTGCCACGCGCAATACCTCCGCCACCTCTTCCGAGTTTTCCGGAAAAACGACGCGCTCAGCACGGCCGTCCCGCATGTGACTCGCGTCAGCCAGGAAGGATTGGATCTCGTCAGGATTGGATTTGGTTAGCATGAACTAAAAATGGGTTAAAAGGGTAAACGGGTAATAGGGGAAATGGGACATCTGTTCACCGGTCTTCCTTTTCCCTCTTCCCCGTTGCCCTCTTCCTCCGGTTTTTTAAGCCAGTTGCAACTCGCGCTCGCGCAAAACCTTGATCCGGTCCCGCAGCTCAGCCGCTCGTTCAAACTCAAAGCGCTTGGCCGCCCCACGCATTTCAGTTTCAAGTCTGGTTATCGTCGCTTCAATGTTTGCCGGTGAATATTCTTCGATGTCGTCCAGGTCCGTTGGCACCTTGAAGTAGTCGGCTTCGGAAGCGGTAATCAAAGTTGACTCGATGGGTTTCACGATCGTCATCGGCGTGATTCCCTGCTCTTCGTTGTAGATCTCCTGAATCGAACGCCGGCGCCTCGTCTCGTCCATGGCGCGCTTCATCGAGTCGGTGATGCGGTCGGCATAGAGAATCGCTTTGCCTTTGGAGTGGCGCGCGGTGCGGCCCATCGTCTGGATGAGCGACTGCTCAGAACGCAGAAACCCTTCCTTGTCGGCGTCCAGAATTGCCACCAGCGAGACTTCCGGCAGGTCAAGTCCCTCGCGCAAGAGATTGATGCCGACCAGCACATCAAACTCACCCCGTCTCAGATCGCGCAGAATCTTGATGCGCTCCAGCGTTTCGATATCTGAATGCAGATAACGAACGCGCACGCCAACTTCAGTAAAGTACTCAGTCAGATCTTCCGCCATCCGCTTGGTTAACGTTGTCACCAGCACGCGCTCGTGAAGCTCAGCTCGCAGCCGGCATTCTTCAAGCAGATGATCTATCTGCCCCTTGACCGGCTGAACCTCTACCTCGGGATCCAATAACCCCGTCGGCCGTATGATCTGCTCGACAACTTCACCGCCCGACTTCGTTAACTCATAAGGCCCGGGCGTTGCCGAGACATAAATAGTTTGCCCAATGCGAGCTTCAAACTCACTGAAATTCAACGGGCGATTGTCGAGCGCGGACGGCAAACGGAATCCGTACTCAACCAACGTTCGTTTGCGCGACTGGTCGCCCTCAAACATGCCGCGAATCTGTGGAATGCTTTGATGCGACTCGTCAATCACCATCAGCGTGTCGCGCGGCAGATAATCGAGAAGCGTTGGCGGTGGTTCGCCTGACTTCTTCCCTGTCAGGTGGCGCGAATAGTTTTCAATGCCGCGGCAGAAACCCATCTCCTTGATCAGCTCCAGGTCAAACATGGTGCGCTGATGCAGGCGCTGCGCTTCGAGAAGTTTGCCTTCCCCGATGAGCTTGGGCTCCCACCATTCAAGCTCCTCTTTAATCGATTTCAGCGCCCGTCTGACCGTGGGCTTCGACATCACGTAATGGCTCTTCGGATAGATCGGGACGCGCGACGTGTGTTTGTGTATGACTTCGCCAAGCAGCGGATCGATTGTGGAAATCGAATCAACCTCTTCTCCCCAAAGCTCGATGCGAAATGCCTGATCCTGATAACTCGGATAGACTTCAACCACGTCACCGCGCACCCGAAAAGTGCCCCGCTGGAAATTCACATCGGAGCGTTCATACTGCAACTCCACCAGTCTCTGTAACAGCGTTTCGCGCTTGATGCGTGTTCCCGGCTCGATGAAAAGGAGCATTCCGTAGTAAGCATCAGGATCGCCGAGACCGTAAATACAGGAGACACTGGCCACCACGATCACATCGCGCCGCTCAAACAACGCGCGGGTTGCCGACATGCGCAGCCGATCGATCTCCTCATTGACGATCGCTTCCTTCTCAATGTAGACGTCACCGGCGGGCATGTAGGCTTCGGGCTGATAGTAGTCATAATAGGAAACAAAATACTCGACCGCATTCTCCGGAAAGAGCGACTTAAACTCCTGGTAAAGCTGGGCCGCGAGCGTCTTGTTGTGGGCGAGAACCAGAGTGGGACGCTGGGTTCGCTCGATGACACTGGCGATCGTAAAAGTCTTGCCGCTGCCGGTTATGCCAAGCAGAACCTGATCTTTAAAGCCATCGTTAAGCCCACGCATGAGCGTCTCAATGGCCTGCGGCTGATCACCTTTGGGCTGGTAGGTTGAATGAAGTTTGAAAGACATGTGTAC
>JBGQJH010000458.1:0-2355 GCA_041498935.1 Pyrinomonadaceae bacterium
AGACTGCCAGGGTAATCAGGGAGTCGGCGAGGAAGTCGCTGCGGGTACCTGTTCCGACGGCAGCACACGGGATGGATCAGGCCTGTCCGGCGAGGTGTGCAGGTGAATGGCCTTCCAGTCTTTTCCCACGCGCTTGAACACCAGAGTCATGCGGCCGGTCGCGGTCTCAGGCGTGCCTTTGTAAACCTGTGACTGCGTCCAAAGACAACTCACCACTGCGCCATCGCGCCCGAGCATCGTGATCGAAACGTCGCGCACGTCCAGCTTGACGTCTTTCAAATCCTTGTAGGAACTCTCGCGATTCTTGCGCAACTGTTCCCAGCCTTTTGTCACCGTCCCATTGTTGTTGAAGAGTACCAGACGAGGTGACTGCAAATACACGTTAGTTACCGCATCGACGTCCACGTGGCGAATGCCGTTGATCAGCGAGTTGAAGGCGGAAATCACGCTCTGTGATCCGGGTGTTTCGGTGGTGGCAACCTTGGGTTTGGTTTCGGTTCGACGGGCGGTTGGCTGCCGGGTTGTTGGTTGCTGAAGGTCAGTGCTCTTCTGCGAGTCGGCCGTTTTATTTGTACTTGCTGCCGGCGCGGCTGTGCGCGGGCGTACGGTCGGAGAGGAAGTCGCGTTTTGAGCCAGAGCCACGGAGCTTGCGGCGAAAACCATGACGGTGCTGATTAGTAAATTCTTTTGCATTAGTTGTTCCTCCTGGAGTTGGCGTTAATCAGAACCGGGAGCCGTAGCGACCGGGTACGCATCGATTGATTCACATCATGTTTTGTCTTAATCACCTGACCCGGTCGCTACGGCTCCCGGTTCTGATTTGCTCCGTTCGCTAAAGCAAGCATTTCGGGTAACTCATACGTCGCCCAACGCATTCATCACGTCGAACCATGGTACTCCACTACGCAGTCTTTCAACAGAACGTTTTTGGCCGAGAATTTCAAATACTTCAAACATCGACGGGCCGACAGCCTGGCCCGTAAGCATCGTGCGCGACCCATTGATCAGCAGACCGGCCTTAACACCGGCTTCGTCGGCGAATTTGCGAAGCGTGGCTTCAGCGCTTTCCGTGGTGAAGGGATCTGTTTGTTCGAGCTGGTCCGCAAGGGCCGGCAACAGTTCTTTCAGCCTGGGCTCCTTGCGCAAGTTCTTGTTGACAGCCGTCTCATCGAAATCGAAATCATCGGAGAAATACGCACGACCCTGCTCCGAGAAATCCTTGAGCGTGAAGAAGCGCTGGCGAATCAAATCCAGAACCTTCAGCAACCAGTCGCGTTCATCTTCATCGTATTCTTCGCGCCAGAGTTTGTTGGCGCGCAGCTCAGCCTTCACCATTGGCAGCAACTCTTCAATCGCCATGTTGCGAATGTATTCGGCGTTCATCCAAAGCGCTTTTTCGTCGGTCCAGTGGCGCGGATCGTTTTCCTGAAAATTGAAAACCGCGGGCGAGCGATGGATGTGCTCCAAAGAAAACTGCTGGACGAGTTCCGTTACCGAAAGAATTTCTTTTCCGTCGGCGGGCGCCCAGCCCAGCAGCGCCAAAAAATTGCGAAAAGCCGCCGGCACGAATCCACGATCGCGATAGGTGGTTAACGAAACTACTTCACCGTGCTTTCGCTTGGAAAGTTTTCCTTTGTTGGGCGCCAGAATCAAAGGCAGATGGGCAAACTGCGGCACGCTTGCCCCGAGCGCTTCATAAAGCAGAACCTGTTTGTGTGTATTCGTTAAATGATCCTGGCCGCGAATCACGTGGGTGATACCCATCTCGATGTCGTCGATCACCACCGAGAGGTTATAGAGTGGGTGGCCGTCGGATCGTAGCAGCACCAGATCTTCGATCTCGGTATACCCGCGCTCCTGGGGTCCGTAGACAAGGTCCGAAAAATGAGTCTTGCCCTCACGCGGAATCTTCAGGCGCACGGCAAAAGGCTCGCCGTCGGCCGCGCGCTGGTCAGACGCATTCTTAGGTAAATCCCGGTAGGGGTTGTTGCGCGGATCCGCCCCTTCGGCAGAATGCGCGCGCGCGCGATCGGCGATGCCTTGCTTTACAGTTGCATCATCGCGCTCTGCTTTGGGCGTGAAGTCGCGATACGCCTTGCTTTCCTCGACGAGTTTGTAGGCAGCGGCGCGATGCAGGTCGGCATTGGCAGACTGAAAAACAATCTCGTCGTCGTAAGTCAATCCCAGCCACTGCATGCCCTCAATAATCGATCGCGTTGACTCCTCAGTCGAGCGCTGCAGATCCGTGTCTTCAATTCGCAGCAGAAACTTTCCGCCGGTTTGCTGAGCATAGAGCCAGTTGAAGAGCGCCGAGCGCGCGGCGCCAATGTGCAGGTAACCGGTTGGTGATGGAGC
>JBGQJH010000459.1:0-2346 GCA_041498935.1 Pyrinomonadaceae bacterium
ATCTGCCAACCACATTGAACTCTTTGAAGCGCCCTATGAACTGGTAAGAACCATGCGCGCGTCCGTGCTGGCCTTGGGACCGTTGCTCGCGCGGTTTGGCAAAGCCAAAGTTTCCTTGCCGGGCGGATGTGCGATTGGCACGCGTCCTATAGACCTGCATCTGGTGGCCTTCGAGAAGCTCGGCGCCGAGGTCAGGCTGGAAGCCGGCAATGTGATCGCGCGCGCACCTAAAGCAGGGCGCCTAGTTGGCGGCGAAATTCATTTCGATAAGGTCACCGTAACTGGAACAGAAAACGTGATGATGGCCGCAACGCTGGCGCGCGGCTTGACAGTACTGCACAACGCGGCCTGTGAACCGGAAATCAGCGACCTCGCGGAACTACTCAACAAGATGGGAGCGCGTGTGCGCGGCGCCGGGACCAACAGAATCGAGATTGAAGGAGTCGAAGGATTGGGCAGCGCCGAGCACACGATCATTCCGGATCGGATCGAAACCGGCACCTTCATCGCGGCGGCTGCAATCACCAGGGGCGACCTGGAAATCAAAGACTGCCGTCCCCAGCATCTTTCGGCCGTGATTGAAAAATTTCGCGAGGTTGGCGTGCGCGTCGAAGACATCAATCCGAGCACGCTTCACGTCTCCGCCCCTAAAATGCTAACGGCGAAAGACGTGACCACTCAGCCTTACCCGCGGTTTCCGACTGACATGCAGGCTCAGTACATGGCCCTGATGACGCAGGCCGAGGGCCGGGCAGTTATCGAAGAAACAGTTTTCGAAAATCGCTTCATGCACGCGTCAGAGCTCCAGCGAATGGGCGCGCGCATTTCCATCGATGGCCACAGCGCGTCAGTTAACGGACCAACGCCATTGACCGGCGCGCCGCTGATAGCGTCTGACCTGCGCGCTTCAGCTTCGCTCGTCCTGGCAGGCTTAGTGGCCAAAGGAGAGACAATCGTCGACCGCGTCTATCACATCGACCGCGGGTACGAAAAAATAGAGGCGAAGCTACGCGCCGTGGGCGCAGACATTGAGCGGGTTCGAGAGTCGGTAACTGCGCCGCTCTCGCAAGCTTCACAGTCCGGGGTGGCGGCGGAAATGTAACGCAAACTGCTACCACGCTACGCGGGCTGCCCGCGCGGGGACCGCCGGTTAGTTTGCGGACGGCTCATGAGCTGTCAACCCCCAACTCAAACTAACAGTTTGGGTTACAATAACAACTTCAAGTCAACAAGGTGGAATTAAACCAGATGTCTGAACAAAGTTGCTTGTTTTGCCGAATAGTGGCGAATGAAATTCCAGCCGACTTTGTGCACCAGGACGATCGGGCGGTAGTTATTCGCGACCTCAATCCGCAAGCACCGACTCACCTGCTCGTGATTCCGCAGGAACACCTTGAATCGCTCGACGACGCGTCGCAGAAAGACGAGGCGCTGTTGGGCCACTTGCTTCGCGTTGCCGCGCGGGTCGCAAATGCTGAAGGTCTCGCCGAGGGCGGTTATCGGACCGTAATTAATAACGGTGCCGGCGCCGGGCAGTCGGTATTTCATCTTCACGTACACGTGCTGGGTGGCCGCCCAATGAACTGGCCGCCGGGATAATGGCCGAGACAATGGCGACCTCGCCTCTACCGCCAAAAAGAAAAAGGGGCAGACCCGAAGGCCGCCCCTTTTCGGCGTCGCCGTTTGAAAGCTAATCAATCAGCGCGCGGCGCCACGGCTCGCACCGCTTCCGACACTCCGCTTTCATATTTCTTGAAATTCTCATTAAAGCGCCGCGCCAGATCGCGCAGCTGCGTGTCGTAAGCGTCTTTGTCGCTCCAGGTGTTGCGTGGCTGGAGAACTTCCGCCGGCACATCCGGACAGGAAACCGGGACGTTCACCCCGAAGATGGGATCGGGTTTCGTTTCAACGCCGGCGAGAGTGCCGTTCAAAATCGCGCGAATCATTGCCCTGGTGTGGCTGATCTTCATGCGCTTACCCACGCCATAGCCGCCCCCGCTCCAACCTGTGTTTACCAACCAAACCGCGGCGTTGTGATCCGCAATTTTCTTCCCGAGCAAATCGGCGTAGACACCGGGATGCAGCACCATGAACGGCGCGCCGAAGCAGGTAGAAAATGCCGCCTCCGGTTCCTTGATTCCTTTTTCCGTGCCGGCCACTTTAGCTGTGTAGCCGGATAAAAAGTGGTACATCGCCTGCTCGGGCGAAAGTTTGGAGACTGGAGGCAGCACGCCGAAAGCGTCGGCGGTCAGCATGATGATATTTTGCGGATGTCCGGCATGACCGGACGGCACGATGTTGGAGATGCTGGTTAAGGGATACGACGCGCGAGTGTTTTCCGTCTTC
>JBGQJH010000460.1:0-2341 GCA_041498935.1 Pyrinomonadaceae bacterium
CTTCGCCGCGGCCCTCGCGGTAGCAGATCTCGATCGAGTCCATCAGGCGCGAGCGAATTTCCGGCGTGAGCACCAGCCGGTCCACCAGCACATAGACAGGCTTCGAGAAATCCAGGTCGAGCAATTCTTCCGGGTTTGCCAACTCGAACACGCGCCCAGCCTGGTAGAGACGATTGAAGCCGCGTTTCTGCAAGCTGACCAGCGTTTGCCGAATCGCTTCGGGTGTGGGGCGCGCCGGCAGCTTGCGAGTGCGCGGCGCATTCGGCGCGGGGTCTGGCGTGAGCTTCAACTCGTACAAGACGTAGAAGCGCTGGCCGGCCGGAAGCGCCAGGATGCGGGCGGCGATTTCGTCGAGCGTGTCTTTGCGCACCTCTTCGCCGCACCGGAAGCAGATAGTGTGGCCCACGCGTGCGTAAAGCAGGCGTACGTAATCATAGATTTCAGTCGCGGTCGCGACGGTCGAGCGCGGATTGCGCGTGGAATTCTTTTGGCGGATGGAAATGGCGGGGGCGATGCCGGTAATCTCGTCCACGTCCGGTTTTTCGATGCGCTCGAGGAATTGGCGCGCGTAAGCGGAAAGCGACTCGATGTAGCGCCGCTGGCCCTCGGCATAGAGCGTGTCGAACGCGAGGCTGGATTTGCCCGAGCCGGAGACGCCCGTCACTACCGTGATGGCGTTGTGCGGGATGGTGAAGTCGATGTTCTTCAGGTTGTGGACGCGCGCCCCGCGCACACGGATTTCCTCGGCGTCGCCGGGAACGGACGGCCGGGCCGAATCAGCGAGGGCGGTCTTTACAGTGGGTTCCGTCGGCATGTGCGTAAACAAATAATTATACGCCGACGCGTCAGGCCCGGCAAACGAGCCACGCAGTGGGGGAGCGAGTCAATGTCCGATTACCCGACTATACGTCCAAGTGGCTGCTGACGCGGCTGCAAAGCCTAACCTGCTGAACTCAGCGTAGCAGTTGTGCGTGATATGATCGCCAACAGTTATGGCGTTCATGGACACAGCCCATTCCCTGCCGTGCTGGACCCGAGGAGAGAAACTGAAGGTTCGCTTTTCGGAGGAAGGTCTTGGAGCCTGAATACGTGACTCCATTTTCTGCTCGATTGCGAAGGGGAATCCTCCTTTTCACCTTTCTCATCTGCGTCGTGATTCCTGTCGCGCACGCACAACAGGCCGACGACCAGGGCCTTGCCCCCAGCATGGCCAAAGCCCTCACTAAGGCCAAGGTAAGGAGCGTTGCAGTTTTCGATTTCATGGGGCCGGGCCAAAGACTCAATCAGTTGGGCCGGGACCAGGCCGACGAATTTAGCCGCGCCTTGTCCAATTCTGGTGGCAAATTTCAAGTCATCGACCGCGCCGCTGTCAGTGCAGTTATCGAGGCCAATCGAGTCGCGCCCGATGTCATCCGCGACCCAGAAATCGCGTGGTGGCTCGCCCGCCAGCTTAATGCCGAAGCTCTCATCGTCGGTAAATTGTCCCCAGCAGACGATAACAAACTGGGAATTGCAGTCGCAGCCGCCAAAACCAAAGGCGGAGATGAGATCGCCAATCTGTCCGTTGTGATCCCGTTTACGGACGAGATGATGACCCGGCTTTCCAAATCTCTGTGTGAAGATCATGTGAAGGACCGGATCGATCCGAATTTTCCAAAGGAGCTTCTGCCGAAATGCATTTATTGCCCCCGCGCTGAATTCTCGAGCGCAGCATTGGCTAAAAAGAAGGAGGGCATCGTCTTGTTAATCGTTCAGATCACAGAGGATGGTGTTGCGAAAGACATAGAATTTGTGCAGGGCCAGCAATACGGATTGACGCAAAAGGCTATCGAAGCGGTCCAAAAGTGGAAGTTTCGACCTGCCCAGAGCCCGGAAGGGAAACCGAGGCCGGTGTGGCAACAGATCCAAGTCACTTTTCACTTGTATTGATATAATTTCTGTCGGGCGTTCTTTTCTTGTTCGCCGCGGACGAACTTTGCGACTTTATTTAGCGTGGCACAAGTCCACATCTTGGTGGTCAAGTCCTGATAAACGAGCTAACCGGAAACTGACAAACTACACTTAGGATGGGGGAGCACCCGATCAACTCTTCTTGTCGGTTGCGCCTGCTGCGGTTTGCTCGGAGCGCATTTTCCACAGGAGTTGGCGCATGATGCCGACCCAGATCACCACATCGCGGGCGGGCAAATTCAGGCGTCGGACCAGGCGGCGGATTCTCAGCTCCGCGTCGGCCACGCGACGCCGGGTCAGGTAGCCGCTGGCGAACAAATTTTCGAGCAGCACCTTCGTGAATCGCTCAACCTCCTCCGCAGCCGCGCGCGGAAGTTTATCCTTTTGCCGC
>JBGQJH010000461.1:0-2305 GCA_041498935.1 Pyrinomonadaceae bacterium
CTCCACCTTTATCCTCCCTGATTTCAAGAATCACCGAATAGAGTCGCCCACTGACCCAGCCAATGGCGCGATACTGCTCCGGGCGATCCTCGCGGCGATCCAGAAAATACGGATAGCGGAATAGCTCTTGCGCTTCTTCAAAACCTATCCCGCGCTTCGGATTTGTTCGAAGAGTCACACTTGAAGCGCACAACTGGACTCTAAACAGGTAATCCCGAGTTGCAATTCTGTCAAGAATGCCGCCGCTGTCGAAGAAGCGCAGCAATCGGCTGCCCCAACTTGGAAACGTCATTCTCGTCGGCGTATTATGGTTGCCGGACACAAGAAGAATGCTGACACCAACTCTGAAAGACTCCTACGGTAGAGCAATCCGCGACCTGCGTGTGTCGTTAACTGACCGCTGCAATTTTCGCTGTTTCTACTGCCTGCCGCATGGCGAGCCGCCGATAGCGCCGAAAGAGCAGATGCTCTCGTACGAAGAGATTGAATACGTGTGCGACATCTTCGTCTCGCTCGGAATTCAAAAGATACGCCTGACGGGCGGCGAGCCGATGATGCGGCGCGACATCGAGACAATCATTGAAAAACTCTCGCTGCTAAAACCAAAAGGTCTCCAGGATATGGCTCTGACTACAAACGGCTACTTCCTGCCCGATCGCGCCCAGGGTTTGAAAGACGCGGGACTGGATCGCATTACGATCAGCCTTGATAGTTTGAAGCGCGACACCTTCAAGCAGATGACAGGCGTTGACGTTCTGGACCGGGTTCTTCAAGGCATTGGGGCGGCGAAACAGTCAGGCCTCCAGCCGATCAAGATTAACGCTGTCATCGTGCGCGGTCACAACGAAGGCGAGGTGGCCGATTTTGCCGCTTTTGCCCGCGAACACGACGTCGGTGTGCGCTTCATCGAATTCATGCCTTTGGACTCCGGCCACGATTGGTCGCGCGACGATGTGGTATCCGGCCGCGAGATTCGTGAACGCATTAGCGCAAAGTTTCCCTTAACTCCGATCGACGTTGAGCGTGGGTCGGAAACTTCTTCGCGTTACCGTTTTGCTGACGGCGCGCCCGGTGAGATCGGAATCATCGCGCCTGTCACTGAAGCATTCTGCGGCGCCTGCTCGCGCATACGGCTCACCGCCGACGGACAAATTCGCACCTGCCTTTTCTCCACCGTCGAACACTCGCTGCGCGACGTCGTTCGCACTGGCGCAACGCGTAGTGAGATCGTTGAGTTCATCGAGTCAGTTGTGATGAAGAAAGAGCCGCGCCATTACATCAACGAGCCTCAGTTCGTCGCGCCCTCGCGCTCGATGAGTTTTATTGGCGGGTAGGAAAACAACGCGTCCGTGCTGGCTCGAACTTCCTTAAGGCTGCGCGGCCGATCGTCTCGTCTCCTGCATCGCTTTGATATCATCCAACAACACGCGCTCGTGGCCTTCGGGATTCACCTTGAGATAAATCTTTCTGAGCGTGCCTTCCGGGTCGATCACGAAGGAAGTGCGATCCCAATACATCGTGCCCTTGTACTCGCTCTGTCCGACACCGGCCGCTTCCAACAGTTCGTGATTCGGATCGGCGAGTAAGTCGATCGTAAACGCAAACTTGTTGCAGAAGTCTTTGTGCGAAGCCACGTCGTCTGCGCTGACGCCGACCACCGCGATGCCCGCTTCGTCAAACTCCCGTTTCGTTGCCGTAAACGATTTCCCCTGTATCGTGCAACCCGGTGTATCGTCTTTCGGGTAAACGTAAACCACGAGCCACTTGCCCGCGAAGTCTGTGAGCGTGACAGCCTTGCCGTCCTGGTTCTGCAAATTGAAATCTACAAATCGTTTGCCTTCTGCTGCCGCCATTTTGTTTTCCTTTCAGTTTCAGTTAGTTCCGAATCATAGCCTCCATGGGGGAATCGTGATTGTTGCATGGCAGTCGCGCCATTGCACGCGCTGCCGAACAGATTTAGAATCGGGTCTCGGATTTGACAATTCAGACCAGCTTTCGGGGGAGCCGCGCTCTTTAAAGAGACGCGCGGCTGAGAGTCCCAGGGAATGCGGATTGGTGAATGCAGATTACGGCTTGAAAAAGCGTTTTTAATCCGAAATCAGCATTCCGAGATCCACAATCGGGAGACCCCTTGAACCTGATACGGTTAGCACCGTCGAAGGGAGAAAACAGTTATCCGATGACCGTTCCATCCTTTTGATCAGGGTGGAACGGTTTTTAGTTTTGTGAAGTGCCGGGTACAGAACCGAGAGCGGACCGGGGTCCCCGCGCGGGCAGCCCGCGTGGGGTGGGGGTGGCAACCGGC
>JBGQJH010000462.1:0-2284 GCA_041498935.1 Pyrinomonadaceae bacterium
GGCGTCCATGTGATTCACGTAACACCGAAAGCGGTGCACATGCTCGCCGATGCGCGCGCGATGGTTTGCGCGTGTCCCACAACAGAGCGCAACCTTGGCGACGGCATTGTTCCGGTTGACAGCTTTTTCAAACAAGGCGTGCGCGTAAGCCTGGGGACCGACAGCCACGTGGAGATCGATCTGCTGGAAGACGCGCGTGAACTCGAATATCACCTGCGCCTCCAGAAGACGGAGCGTACGGTGCTGGCAACAGAGGATGACGAAGGACACTCCGCCCTGGCCGCGCGACTCTTCAACTGCGCCACAGTCAGTGGCGCCGAAAGCCTCAACGCCCCGGGAGGAACTCTCGAACCCGGACGCGCGGCGGATTTTTTCACAGTTGATCTCAACGATCCGTCAATAGCCGGCGCCTCGCCGGACGATCTTCTCTCGAGCATCGTTTTCTCTTTGTCAAAATCAGCAGTCCGAGACGTGGTGGTTGGCGGGAGACGGATTGTTGAGGAGGGAAAGCATGCTCAGCAGGAAGAGATCGTTGAGCGATTCAAGGCATTACAGAAGAGGCTATGGAATAGGTAGTGTTCTTGGAAGTAGTCTTGTGGCAAACGCTGGGCGGGGGCAAGCCGCTCTTCCCAACTTCGAGATTAGTTGATTGATGCGTTGTCTTCGAGATTGAAAGCCTTTCAATCGAGGAACTGCCTAATACTGAAGACAGCTCATGGTTAGGAAGGCGGGCTTTCCCTCGCTCTCGCTTTATTTATGAAGTGAAATGACCGTCCAGCAAACACTCGCCGAACTAGTCGCCATCAACTCGGTCTCTTCGCGTTCAAACACCGAAATTGTCGATTACCTCGCGGAGCGCTCTGAGGCGTTGGGCCTGCGGGTCAAACGCTTTTCTTACGCGGACGAAAGTGGTGTCGAAAAAATAAACCTTATCGCTTTGGCCGGCGCCGGGTTTTCTGAAAAGGCGCCGCAAGTTGAACTGGCGCTCGTAGGGCACACCGACACTGTTCCCTACGATCCAAACTGGAACGACGCTCTCCAACTTACTGAAAGCGAAGACAAACTTTACGGGCGCGGCTCGTGTGACACAAAGGCATTTATCGCCGCAACTCTGACAGCGATCGAAACTGTCGATCTGAAAAACTTGCGGCTGCCGTTAGCTCTGATCTTTACCGCAGACGAAGAAATTGGATTGTTAGGAGCGAAGCGATTGGCTGAAGCTCGCGCCATCCATTCACACTATGCGATCGTTGGCGAGCCTACCTCGCTGCGGCCCATGCGGGCCGGCAAAGGTTATTGCCTCGCGGAAGTCACGATCAAAGGTCGTGAAGCTCACAGCGCTTATCCAGACCTGGGAACCTCAGCAATTTTTCGAGCCGCGGGGCTGCTGGCACGAATTGAAAACTTTGCCGCTGAACTCCAAAACTACGAGCACTCCGCTTTCGATCCGCCCTACACCACTCTCAATGTCGGTTTAATTCAGGGCGGCACGGCGAAGAACGTGATCCCCGGCGAGTGTCGCTTCACGCTTGAATGGCGTCCGATACCGGGACAAGATCCAAAGCGATTGCTTGATTTGCTTTTCGCCGCCATCGACGAAGAGAAGACACGCGATCCGAATTTCGTTTGCGAGGTGGATGCGGCGCGCGCCGATGAGGGATTTGAAACTTCGCCCGACTCAGAACTCGCCACGCTGCTCGAAGAATTATCCGGCCTCCAGGCGGGCACTGTGGCCTTCGGCACTGAAGCGGCCCAGATGGCCAAGCTTGGCGCCGAAGCCGTTGTGCTGGGCCCGGGCGACATTCGCGTCGCGCATCGAACCGGTGAGTTTGTTCCTGTTGATGAGCTTGAAACGTGTGTCGAAATCCTAACAAGAGCTGTCGAAACCCTTTGCATGTAGGGGCAGGGCTTGTCCCTGCCCTGGTTTTCCGCAACGCACAAACCGGGCGGGGATTAACCCCGCCCCTACAATCATGAGGCAACTAGACAGCCCTTTATTCCATCGGAACTGTTCACACTTTAGGCAGCTAACTGCCCTCTTTAATATGAATCGCATTAATAGACAATTTCCGCTTCTCGCAATTCTCTTCGCACTCACTCTTGTTTGCTCTTTCAGCGCAAGCGCTCAGTCTTCCCAATCGCCGCTTACCAGCCGCGAAGTTGTGGCCCTCGTCTACCAGTTGCCCAAGCATCCGGAACTGCGCGATGAGATCGTCGAAGAGATTCGCAAACGCGGCATCGGGTTTCCGCTTACCGATGGCATGCGTTCGCTGGTGGCGAGCAA
>JBGQJH010000463.1:0-2277 GCA_041498935.1 Pyrinomonadaceae bacterium
CACCCTGGGCTTTATGCTGCCGCCCGCTACCGCGGGCTGGTTGAGTATTTCACTCCGGCACGCAAACTAACAGTCTGCATTACAACACTGGCACTCATTTTAACCGAGCGCGGCGAGAATGCGCTCTGCCGTATGGCCGTCCCAGAGCGGAATGCTAACAGGTTGTCTCGCTGTTTCATTAAGGGCGGCGAACGCTGTGGCAACGATCTTCTCGGGGTCGGTCCCGACTATCCTGTTTGTTCCCGTCGTCACCGTAATTGGGCGCTCGGTATTTTCACGCAAGGTCAGACAGGGAATACCCAAAACGCTTGTCTCTTCCTGAATGCCGCCCGAATCCGTAAGCACTAAACGAGCGCCGCTGTAGAGACTGAGGAAATCCAGATAGCCGAGGGGGTCGATCAATCGCAAGCCTCTTGTTTTCTCGACTCGCTCGTCCAGGCCAAGCTCAGCCATTGTTTTTCTGGTGCGGGGGTGAACCGGGAAAACTACCGGAAGCTTTTCACTGATGCTTTCGAGCGCCGCGAGGATTCTTCCGAACGCGGCCGGGTCATCGACGTTTGCAGGACGGTGCAAAGTCAGCACCGCATAGTTCTTGTCAGTTAGTCCCAATTGATCCTTGATCGGCGATTGGCGGGATCGTTCCAGGTGTTTGAAGAGCGAGTCGATCATGATGTTCCCGACCAGGCGTATTCGCTCCGGCGCGATTCCCTCGGCGCGTAGGTTCTCGTCTGCGTCTGCGGAAGGAGTAAAGAGGAGATCGGCAATCTGATCCGTGAGCAGCCGGTTGATCTCTTCGGGCATGGTGCGGTCGCGGCTGCGCAGTCCCGCCTCGACGTGCGCGACCTTCACGCCCAGCTTCACGCAAACCAGCGCGCAGGCGAGCGTGGAATTAACATCGCCCACGACCAGCACCCAGTCAGGCTGTTCGCGTAGAACCACGGGTTCAAATCGCTCCATGATCGCCGCTGTCTGCGCTGCGTGTGAGGTGGAGCCGACACCAAGGTGAACATCAGGTTGCGGCAGATTCAGATCGCGGAAGAACGCGTTAGACATGGCCGCGTCGTAGTGCTGGCCCGTATGAACGACAAGCGGCGTAAACTCTCGTTCGCGCCGCTTCATTGCTTCCACAATCGGCGCGACCTTCATGAAGTTGGGCCGCGCGCCGACAACGTTGATTACTTTGAGCATGTTTCGAGTTCCGAGTTCCGAGTTTCGAGCGCGTGGGTATCAGAACCGGGAGCGGTAGCGACCGGCTAAGCAGTCAACTTTAAATATTGGGTATTCAATCGCCGGTCGTGTTACTCGAGTATCTAACAATGGTTGAGTGCAGGGCCGGTCGCTACCGCTTCCGGTTCTGATACGAAACTCGGAACTCGAAACGTTTACAGCCTGATTATCCGCGCGCTGCTGTCGCGTCTGACGTCTCCATTGAGCGCGTTCCGCGTATCAACTATCAGTGAACTAAGTTGGCAAATGCGTTTGTAGTCTGTCGCGGTATGATCGGTGACAATCACCACGCAATCCGTCGCGCGCAACTCTTCATCGGTCAACGGCACGGAGCCGAGCGGTTCGCCACCGCCCTCAGTGTGCGCGTCGTCAAAGTGGATCTCGTTCACAAATGGATCGTGGTAACGCACCTCGGCGCCTTTCGCGCGCAGGCGATCGATTATCGACAACGCCGGGCTCTCGCGCACGTCGTCAATGTCTTTTTTGTAGGCGACGCCCAACAACAGAATGCGCGAACCTTTCATCGCCTTGCTTTCGTCGTTCAAACCATCCGCAATCAGTTGCACCACGTGTTCCGGCATTCGTGAATTAACTTCCTCCGCCAGCCCGATGAAGCGCGAATCAAAGCCGTGTTGCCGCGCCTTCCACGACAAGTAGTGCGGATCGAGCGGAATGCAATGGCCGCCGATTCCCGGGCCAGGATAGAAAGGCATGAAACCAAACGGCTTTGTGGCAGCCGCGCGAATCACTTCCCACGTATCTATGTTTAGCGCGTAACAGAGCCGCGCCATTTCGTTTGCCATGCCGATGTTTACTGCGCGAAAGGTGTTTTCCAGCAGCTTGGCAGTTTCGGCTACGCGCGCCGAGCTGACCGCATGAACGTCTTTAACAATTTGTGAATAGAGACAGGCGGCAGCTTCCGTGGAATCGGGTGTCACGCCGCCGACAACCTTGGGAATGTTGTGCGTTTGAAATTCCGAATTACCCGGATCAACTCTTTCAGGTGAAAACGCCAACAGGAAATCCTGGTCAAGCTTGAGGCCGGTCTCC
>JBGQJH010000464.1:0-2240 GCA_041498935.1 Pyrinomonadaceae bacterium
GGCGTCAGGACCATCGTCTCCTTCGTTGCTTTGGCAACGGCGGCTTCGCTAAAGGGGAAGCCACGCGGTGTGACCGCACGCCAGTCAGCGAGCTGATCGCTCCAGTGTGGGCTCGACGGAAGGCCCGATTCGCCGAGAGTGATTCCGTGTTGCGTCTGGTCCCAATCGCTCGGGTCGGCGATCAGGCGCATTGAAACAGGGGCGCCGACATTTACGGTCGCCGCCAGTCCGCCGGTTCCATTTTGCGGAAAAGGAGGAATGGCAAACTGCAAACCAATCAGAGGCGCGCCGGCCAACGGATGATTGAATCGCACCTTGACCAGGTCGCCCCAGATCCACTTCGACTCGTCCGCTCCGCTGTTTTTGGTCAAGACTGCGCGAGCATCTTCGTAACAAGCGCGCAACAAATCGGCGTAACTCGTAAATTCCTTCGGCAGCCAATCTTTTGGTTGTTCGGTGATCAGGTGATCAATCGTCGTATCGAAATTAGACCACTGGTAAGTCTTCACGAGGTCGGGGCCAAGCGCGGCGGTCAGTATCCGTGAACGAAAAGCACTGCGCATTTGCGCGAGCATGATGGCGACGTGGGAGTCTGCGTTGACCAGTCCGTCCCAGTTTCCAAAGTCGTCGAGCAACTCACCGAGCTTTGTCTCGGAAGGTGTTAGTCGCGGGCGCAGTATCTTTGCACTTTCGTGGGCAAACAGAACGTTGCCGATCGAATAGACATCACCCTGAATGCGGCGAAAGTCGTCCCTGGTTAACTTCGGTTTTTGACTAAGCAAGTCAAGGATTCTTCGCGCGCGATACGGTTGGGCCCAGGAGTGAGTGAGAAAATAGGGATAGTCGCTGCCGACTATGCGCTGGTTTGCCGTAACGATAATTCCCGACGGCGGATCGTAGAGTTTGGGGAGTTGTTCGACCGGAATGAAGTTGAGCCAGTCGCCTTCGTCGGTTGAGCCGTCGTAGGGAGTGCTGCCATCGCCAGATCGTCTGATGGGGACAACGCCCGCGGCGTGATAGCCAATGTGGCCGGCGACATCCGCATAGACGATGTTTTGCGTGGGCGCGGTGAATGAAGCGAGGGCCGCGGAAAACTGTTTCCAGTTGTGCGCGCGGTTTATGAGGTAAACGGAATCCGGGGCGTTGAGTTTGGGATCGAGCGCGGTCCAGCGCAGCGCATAACGCTTGCCGGCTTTTTCGAAAACGATCGGACCGTGCCGCGTCATGGTGACGTCCAGGGCTACGGTGTCAGTGGCAGAGTCTGTAAAGCCTTTGCGCACCTTGATCTGCTCGTGCCGCACCTCTGCGTCGCGCCAACCCACCGGCGTCAGGTAACGTCGCGGGTTGGCCGGATCAAACTTTTCCTCATAGAGATCCTGAACGTCAGGGCCGACATTGGTCATGCCCCAGGCGATGCGGTCGTTATGTCCGAGAATCACGCCGGGACCGCCGGGCGCAGTGACGCCCGCCACTCGTAAACCGGGAGCACTAAGATGGACCAGATACCAGATCGAGGGTGCTGATGGCTGGAGGTGTGGATCGTTGGCGAGCAACGGCTTGCCGGTCGCGGTGTGTTTGCCGCTGACAACCCAATTGTTGCTGGCGGCAAGTCCTTCCGCGTAAAGACCCACGCGCGCCAGTGATTGGGCCGCGAGTTCCTCATCTCGGGCGAGTGCCAGGAGTGTCTCTCGGGGCAAGGAATCGCTGGATTCGATGGAGTGCTGAGCGGCGCCCGTCTGCTTATTAGTATCCTTTGAATCTTTGGCATCCCTGCCCACCACGAGAACATCGAGCGAAGAAGTCTCAGGCAAAAGCCCGGCGCGTTTCTCGGCGGGCAAGCCGGCGAGCGCCGCGCGCATCACGTCGAGACGCCAGGTTGATGAGAGCGCTTCGGAAAACAGTTTCCCGATGAGCAACGAATCCGCCGGCGTCCAGGGCCTTGGTTTGTATTGCAGTATTTGAAACTCGGGCGGGAGCGTTTTGGCATCGAGTGATGACATGTAGGCATTAACTCCACGCGCATACGCTTCCAGCAGGGATCGCGATCGGGGAGAAGCCTGCGCGACTTCGGCGTCCACTACCTGCGAGAATCCCAGCGTGCGATGCTGCTTGTCTTGTTCGAGGACTGTGTTGTTTGGCCCCGCGCTCAGTACCTCGGCCAGCTCCCCACGTTCGGTGCGCCGCAGCAGATCCATCTGCCAGAGCCGGTCGCTCGCTGTCACATACCCCTGCGCGAAATA
>JBGQJH010000465.1:0-2239 GCA_041498935.1 Pyrinomonadaceae bacterium
AGAATTGCTGGCCGCGTGTTATCAGAATTCGTTGGCCCTGGCTGTGCGGCATTCTTTAACGTCGATAGCCTTCCCCGCGATTTCAACCGGGGTGTTTGGATATCCTACATCCGAGGCGGCAGCGGTGTCTTCCCAGGCAGTCAGGGAATTCCTGGCCGCTGACGAAGCCCTCGAGGAAGTTCGAATGATCTTCTTTCAACTCCGCGACGCGGACGCGTTTCTTAAGAATCACAGATTCGAATAGGAGACACTCAAATCAGAACCGAGAGCGGTAGCGACCGGGTGTTGTCACTCAAGTCAACTTTCGTGATTGGTTCCTACCATCGCGACCTAAACTAAGTTTCGCCGAGTTGAGTGTAGCACCCGGTCGCTACCGCTCCCGGTTCTGACTTGAGTGCCGCCTTGTCCTATAAACATCTCGCTCCTCTGGAGCTTTGCATCCGCGACGTCGAAACACTTTGCAAGTCACGTGAATTTGGCTGAGCGTCGGGTTGTGTTATAAGAACCGCTTTGTTTTTACCTTGACGGCACGCGGCACGGATTTCTGCTTGTCTTTCAAAAGCGCTAATCCATGCGGCGTTGGTCGTTCTCATCGTAATGATTGAAACTATCGAACATCTAAACACAACAACCTTGGCCGAAACCCCAAAATTACCTTCTCCGCTGCAAGCCCTGGAGCGGCTCTACTCAAACTATTGGTGGAGTTGGTCTGCCGAAGGCGCAGGCGTCTTCCGCGACCTGGATACGGAAATCTGGGATGAATGCGCACACAATCCCCGCTTGCTGCTGGAGAAAGTTTCCGAATACCGTCTGGCCGAGATGGCGACTGACCCTGTTTATCTGGAACGTGTACGCAGGTTAGCGGTGCAGTTTGACCAGTACCTGGAGGCGACGGCGGATTTGGCGGCAGATCTCAGAACTCGGATCTCAGATCCGGGGACCAACCCAACCGCGATTTCCGGCATTACGCCGGAACATCCGGTTGCTTATTTTTGCGCTGAGTATGGCGTTCACAATTCTTTGCCGCTCTACTCGGGCGGGCTGGGCGTGCTCGCCGGAGATCACCTGAAGTCGGCGAGCGATCTGGGCTTGCCGCTGGTAGCCGTGGGTCTGCTTTATCACTACGGATATTTTCGGCAGCGCCTCAGTCGCGAAGGCTGGCAGGAAGAATTCTATGGAGAAACTGATCCCGACCAGTTACCACTTCATCAAGTGAACGCGAAAGATGGAACGCCTCTGCTGGTCGAAGTATTGATTCGCGAGCGCGGGGTGCGTGCTCAGGTTTGGCGCGCGGACATCGGGCGCGTGCCGCTATATCTGCTCGACACAAACATTGCCGCGAACGAGGAAACCGATCGCTGGGTTACCGGTCACCTTTACGGCGGCGATCGCGAGACGCGCATCGTCCAGGAAATGTTGTTGGGAATCGGAGGCGTGCGGCTGCTCAGAAAGTTGGGCGTGGAGCCACACGTCTTTCACTTGAACGAAGGCCACAGCGCTTTCCTGACCCTGGAGTTGGCGCGCGAACTGATTCAATCGCAAGGGTTGAGTTTTGCAGAAGCCGCGAAACTGGTGCGGCAGCGCTCAGTGTTTACTACGCACACTCCGGTCGCTGCCGGAAACGATGAGTTTGAAGTTGAGCTGCTGAGCCGTTCGTTTGGCGCAGACTATGAAAAGGAACTTGGTCTAACTCATGCAGAGTTTGTGGCGTTGGGCCGCATCAATCCTGGCAATTCCGATGAGCCATATGGCTTGACGCCTTTGGCGATCAGAATGTGCCGCTCAACAAATGGCGTGAGCCGCAAGCATGGCGAGGTTTCGCGCGCGCTTTGGCAAAAACTCTGGCCTGAGGATGCGGTCGAGCAGGTTCCGATTACGCACGTCACCAACGGCGTCCACGCGCCAACCTGGGTCGCCCCGTTAATGGGCTCGCTCTACGAAAAACATGTGGGCAGCAACTGGCCGAAGCAAGTACGTGACCGCGCTGGTTGGGCGGAGGCCATCGCGCGAATCCCTGACGAAGAACTGTGGGCCGCGCATTTGCTTTTGAAAGCGCGTCTGGTCGCTTTCATTCGCCAGCGATCGTTTCTGGCGCGCGTAAGTGCGGGCGAGACGGCGGAATACATCGAAGCCGCGCGCAAGATGTTCGAACCCCGCGTTTTGACAATCGGTTTTGCGCGGCGCGTGGCCGGTTACAAACGCTGGAACTTGCTGCTGAAAGATCCCGAGCGACTCCTTC
>JBGQJH010000466.1:0-2233 GCA_041498935.1 Pyrinomonadaceae bacterium
AATTCCTTTTCTGCTACGTAGCGCTCAAACAATACTCGCGAAATCACAACTCGCCCTTCCAATTCCGAAATCGGCAAGCCCACACCCCACCGCTGCAAAATCAACTTCTCTTCCCCAGAAAACTGCTCTCCTGACTGCCACCGGCCGTAAAGCTCGTTCAGTTCGGCTATCTGCCTGCGATCAAAACTTTGGTAAGGCGGCGGCGGAATCGCATTCTTATCCTGTGCATGCACCGACGTCCTCGTCAGCCCCGCAGGCACAAGGAGCAACGCAATGAGGCCGACAAAAAACAGCAGTACCAGCCAAGCATGTAGCTTGCTGGTGAAGTTGGATCGAGAGCCTCTCATTCTTTTACCCATCTGACCCAACTGGATTAAATCTCCCCGGGAACTTCGAAGGTTGTCTGACGATGTTCAATCGGTCCGCGCTGCTCCATCGGACTCGAGTTTCGTAAATTATTTTGCTGCTGATTTAGGGCACTGATGCCTATCAGACTTAACTGTCGGGTTCTTTCATCTGTTTAAGGACTAAATGAATGTCAAGTCAAAGGCTCATCAGCGCCTTCATGACGAGCTTTAAAAGCAGCCCATACCCGAGTTTTGGGATGACCCAGCGGACGGAATAGATCTTAGACGGTTTCTCAATTCAGAACGTCTTGTCCCTCTACCTGTGTACCCAGACTGATCAGCTCGGCGCCTATTAAATGCTGCGCGTTTTAGCAGAATGTAAAGGCTCACTCACGGTCCGAAGCGGCCCTGATATTCACCCGAAACTATGAAAGCTTTGACCATCTCAGCATTCACAAAGTTGCCGTTGAATTGGTTGAGCTTGCCCAGCCAGAAGTCGTAACCCGTGTAGTCCGAGTCGGGACTAACGTTTGGATCGCGTCTTAGATAACCGAAGTATTGTACTAACACAAAGGCGCGGTTACTCTCGGCCGCAAACAAGTCCGGATCCTCCGCGACCGCTCTCAAAACTTGCGCGCGCGTTTTCGCGTTGGTGGCGAGATCGTTGACCAATTGATCGCGCTCGGATGGTGACAACACGCCGCCGGCGTTGGCGTTTAGCATGTCGACAAACTGCGCCGGCGTCAGCGAAAGTGGGAAGGCCGTCGTGAAGCGCGAGCGCTGCACAAACTCTGCTGTCAAGGTCTGTTTGTTGCTCTCCAATAATTGATCTGCGCCCGGCTGACCAATTACCACTCCCCGGCCAATCTGCTGCGTGTCGGCCAGAAATTCGTTGAACCGGACGATGGGCACGGAGAGCTGATGCGCGCCGCCCAGCGTCGAGTTACCGAGTGCGCTGCCGTAAGCCACTTTGTAGAGCCGCTCTACCAGGTAGCCCGTTTGCTGAAACTCGATCGACAGGAAGAAGGCCGCCGAAACGTTGATGCGGCGAATCTCGCGACACTCCTGGGTAGTACATTCGTCGATCTGATTTTTCCAGAAAGCGAGACCGCCGGAGTCCGGTTCGCGGTTGAAGAAATCAAGGTAGTGCTGGCGCACGAAAAAGTCAGTATCGAAGCTGGCATCCTTGACAGGATTCAATCCGTCCACGGCTTCATCGCTGTTGATAGTGATGACCATCGCTGCCGGCGAGCCGAGCGTGCACCCTACCGGGTTACTCAAAGTGATGTTGAAGGTTTCCGGGCTTTCACCAAAGGCATCGTTGATGATGAAGATGGGAATAGTTTTCGAGGTTTCACCGGTCGCGAAGTGCAGTGTGCCGAGCGCGGCCTCATAGTCAGACCGCTCGCTGGCGGTTGCATCACTGGTCGCGTAGTTAACGGTCGCCGCCGGTGCCGTGTCGCCCGTGCGCGTGACCAGTAGATCAACCTTGGTCGTTGCGTTAGCGGTCTCAGTGGCGCTGGCGGTGCTGGTGTCGAACTGAACTGTGTTCGATCCCGGAGTTGGTGTGGGGGTCGGAGTCGGGGTGGGAGTTGGCACGGAATCATTTCCCAGTGAAATGGAAAGGAGGTAATTGCCGGTAGAACTGGCGCCCTGTGAAACTATGGCGTAATACGTTCCCGTGGTGCGAGCGCGGTAAACCAGGGCCTCCGCCGCACTGTTTGGCGCCGTCGCGGTCAGACCCGGCTGCGCCGTACATACACTGGTCCCCGCCGGACAGGTGAGTAAGGAGTTGGTGTCGTTGACTCGGATTAGCTGTGCATCCAGCGAGTCTCTCAATTCCAAAGCCGGATTGAAGGCGCTTACCGTCCCGTCCCGGCAGGGAT
>JBGQJH010000467.1:0-2223 GCA_041498935.1 Pyrinomonadaceae bacterium
GGCCCGGTCGCTATCGCTCCCGGTTCTGATGTACAGTCGCTGCTGTCTGTCACGAAAGTTTGACAGCTTTTAGCAGCGCAATATATAGTCGCCCAAACGTTTAAGTGTTCTACTGAGCGGGCTATACCGCCTCCGATCCGAGAAAACCAAGGTGCAGTCTATTTTCAACTGGTATCCAACGAGGCTCACATCCAACGTAGCAGCAAGCGCAAAGGCTAACGCGAATTGGTGATGGCGACGACGATCGGTGAACAGTTGCGACTCGCGCGCGAAGGGCGTGGCATTCCGCTCCGCGAAATTTCCGATCAAACGCGCATCTCAATGCACTACCTCGAGGCAATAGAAACGAACGATTACAAGCGCCTTCCGGGAGGGATCTTCAATCGCAGCTTCGTCAAAGCTTACGCGCGCTACGTGGGCTACGATGAGAAGGAGGCCGTGGAAGGCTACACGCGCTACATGCGTGAACAGGGAGATTCAGGCGAAGAAGTAGCCAGCACTCCTTATCACTCGAAGGTCTACACCGATGCGCACGCCACGAGATCGCCGATTTTGACTGTGTTGCTGGCAATTGTGATCCTGGCAATATTAACGGCGGTGGCGCTGGCCCTTCTCAATTTGGTAAAACGACGCTCCGCGGATTCCAGTCATAAAGCGGCCCCGCTCACGATGATGCGACGGAGCAGTCTTCCCGAGCATGTCGCTGGTAGTTTGGATAATTGGAAAACTGATTACGAACAGTTCCTGCAATAAGTGTTGGTCGAGAGAGTTTGTGCCGCCGGGCTCGGCATACAAGCGTGCGCACGTCGCCTGGGAACCTCCCCGCCAGTATCAGCAAGAAGCCCGATCAACAAGAAAGCCTGGTACACAACTGCCCGCTGCGAATGGCGGGCAGTTGTGGTTTTCCATTCGTAGAGTTTCCTTCATACCTAATCTTTAAGGAGTTGATAACGCAGCATGATCTCAGCAGACATACCCGAGGGTCTAACATTTGATGACGTATTACTGGTTCCCGCTCGTTCTGACGTCTTGCCATCTGAAACCGACACCTCCACTCAATTCACTCGCAATATCCAACTCCAGATTCCACTCTGCTCGTCCGCGATGGACACGGTGACTGAAGCGGCCCTGGCGATCGCGCTGGCGCAACAGGGCGGCATCGGAGTCATTCACAAAAATTTCAGCGTCGAACGGCAGGCGGAAGAAGTTGACAAGGTTAAGCGCTCTGAGTCGGGAATGATTGTTGACCCGGTCACAATTCTTCCTACTAAACCGGTGCGCGAAGCGCTTCAGGTAATGGAGCGCTTCCACATCAGCGGTGTGCCGGTAGTGGACGAAGATGGTCACCTCGTTGGCATCATTACCAATCGCGACCTGCGGTTTGAGACTCGCTTCGATATTCCCGTTTCGGAAGTGATGACTAAGCAACCGCTGGTTACTGTTCCGGTTGGCACCACGCTCGAGCAGGCCAAAGCCGTGTTGCAAAAACACCGGATCGAGAAACTGCTGGTTGTTGATGGAGACAAGCGCATCAAGGGCCTGATCACGGTCAAAGACATTCAAAAAGCCATCAAGTATCCGAATGCCGCCAAGGACAATCTGGGACGTTTGCGCGTTGCCGCGGCTATCGGCGCCACAGGCGATTTCCGCGAACGCGCCGACGAGTTGGTGAAAGCGAGGGTTGATTGCCTGGTGATCGATACGGCGCATGGACATTCGTTGCGCGTGATCGAAGCAGTGCGCGAGATCAAGCGGCGCCACCCTGAGACAGACTTGATCGCCGGCAACGTTGGCACGACCGAGGGCACGCAGGAGTTAGTGGACGCCGGCGCGGACGCGATCAAGGTAGGTATTGGGCCCGGTTCGATCTGCACGACGCGCGTGGTGACGGGCGCCGGCGTGCCGCAGATGACGGCGATCCAGTCTTGTGTTAAGGCTGCGCGCGCTGGTGGCATACCACTCATCTCCGATGGCGGCGTGAAGTTTTCCGGTGATGTCGCCAAGGCAATTGCCGCCGGCGCCGACGTGGTAATGATCGGCTCGCTTTTCGCGGGAACCGAAGAAGCGCCCGGAGAAGTAATCCTCTTCCAGGGTCGTTCGTTCAAGACCTATCGGGGCATGGGCTCGCTTGGCGCTATGCGCGAGGGCTCGCGCGACCGGTATGCGCAAGAGATGGCGGAGAGCGAGTCGAAACTCGTGCCGGAAGGAATCGAAGGGCGCGTA
>JBGQJH010000468.1:0-2208 GCA_041498935.1 Pyrinomonadaceae bacterium
CAAAGAGCGTGGCGACCCCGTACCGATGTGCGGTGTTCCGCACCACTCGGCGGCAAACTACATCGCGCGCCTCGTGCGCAAAGGTTACCGCGTCGCCATCTGCGAGCAGACCGAAGAAGCTTCAAAGACGAAGAAGCTCGTTCGGCGCGAAGTTGTCAGAATTGTAACTCCCGGCACGCCCATCGATCCGCAACTTCTCGACGCCCGCGAAGCGGTGTTCCTGGCTGCCGTGTGCAGCTCGGGAGAAACAATCGGCGCCGCGTTTCTTGATATCTCCACGGGGGAATTTCGCGCTACTCAGGAGAGTGGACCCAGCGCCTGGGAAAAGATTCGCGCCGACCTCGAGTCGTATGCGCCGCGCGAGTTGCTATTCCCGGCTTCGCTTGCGCCGTTAATGAAGGCCGGGTTCTCGACAAAAGCGCAAACAGCTCCACTACCTCTCGGTGAGGCAGGCGCCGGCGATAGTCAGCCTTCAAACCCAAACCCAGGCGCGGCCTCCGGGAGTTCTCCAAACAGTTTTCCCGCTGGTTCTGCAAATCAATTCATCGACGCCACCCTAACGCCGCTTGATGATTGGCTTTGGCAGAAAAAGGACTGCGCGGAGCTCTTACTAAATCACTTTGGAACGCGATCGCTTGAAGGCTATGGAATCGAACGCAAGGACGAGGCAGTGCGCGCGGCCGGCGCCTGCCTGCGCTATGCGCAAGAGACCCAGCGAGCTGCCGCCGCGCACGTTACCGATCTGGTCTACTTCGAGCCGCAGGATCATTTGGTGCTGGACAATGTAACCGTGCGCAATCTCGAGCTTGTCGAATCCCTGGGCGGCGCGAGTGGCCGAACTCTCTTGAGCGTTATCGACGAGACCGTAACCGGCATGGGCGCGCGTTTGCTGCGGTCGTGGTTGCTACGGCCCTGCGTCAAGCGAGGGGAGGTCGAGGCCAGGCTCGGCGCAGTTCAGGATTTGGTCGCTTCGCAAATCACCAGAGACAAACTGCGTTCGTTACTCAAGGAAGTTTCCGACCTGGAACGCCTAATCGGACGCATCAGTTTCGGCTCAGCGACGCCGCGAGACTTGAATGCGATCCTGCGTTCGCTTTACCAGGTGCCCGCAATTCGCGAAAACCTGTCAGCGGCGCAGTCGTCGCTCCTTCAGATTTTGTCTGAGAGTGCCGACGAAGTGCCGGAAATCTGCGCGTTACTGGTCAAAGCAATTAGCGACGATCCACCCGCAAAAATAAGTGAGGGCGATACCATCCGCGCCGGTTACTCAACGGAGTTGGACGAACTGCGATCAATCAGCCGCAACGCGAAACAGATCATCGCGACCCTCGAAGCCACCGAGCGCACTCGCAGCGGCATCAGCAACCTCCGTATCAAATTCAACAACGTGTTCGGCTACTTCATTGAAGTTTCGAAAGGCAACGCGGCGCGCGTGCCCGCCGAATACGAACGAAGACAGACGCTCACTAACGCTGAACGCTTCACTACCGCTGAGCTGCGCGACTGGGAGAAGAAAGTGTTGGGCGCCGAAGATCGAATCATCGAAATTGAAAATGCGCTCTTCGCTGACGTATGCCGGCAAGTTGCGGCCGAAACAAAACGCATTCAGGCGACCGCGCGCGCGTTGGCGGCCCTCGATGCCCTCGGCTCGCTCGCGGAAACGGCGGCGCGGCGGCGTTATGTTAGACCGGTGATGCACGATGGTGACGAGATTGAGATCGTGCAGGGCAGACATCCCGTGATCGAAGTCTTCAATGAAGATCCTTTTGTTCCTAATAGCGTCTACCTGAATAACTCAACCGACCGGCTGCTGATCATTACCGGCCCAAACATGGGCGGCAAGAGCACGGTGCTGCGGCAGACAGCAATCGTTTGCATCCTCGCTCAGATGGGCAGCTTCGTTCCGGCCGAGAAGGCGCGTCTGCCACTGCTCGATCGTGTTTGGACGCGCGTTGGCGCTTCGGACGATCTGACGCGCGGCCGATCCACCTTCATGGTGGAGATGACTGAGACGGCCGCGATCCTTCATAGCTCCACGCCGCGGTCTTTGGTGTTGCTCGATGAAATTGGCCGGGGTACCGCGACTTTCGATGGGCTTTCAATCGCCTGGGCAGTTGCCGAATATCTTCATGATTCGCCCGAGCACGCAGCGAAAACTCTTTTCGCCACTCACTATCATGAGCTGACCGAACTCGCCGAGCGATTGCC
>JBGQJH010000469.1:0-2206 GCA_041498935.1 Pyrinomonadaceae bacterium
AATTCTCGCGGTGGGCTGTGTTGCCCCTGCTCTTTGTATCGCGATCGTTCGTGCCTTGAAGGCGGGAGAAGCCGAACTTGCTGCGAAGCTGCAATCCAGGTTGACTCCGCTGGCACAGGCTGTGACGACCCGCTTTGGTATCGGTGGTCTCAAGGCCGCACTTGAAATGGCCGGTTATGTTGGTGGCTCAGTACGCGCGCCGTTACGTGCACCGAACGATGAGGCCCGCGCGGAGATTCGACGGTGTTTGGAAGAGGCGGAGTATGAACCGCCCGTGGGTAAACAAATACAGAACCGGGAGCAGTAGCGACCGGGTCGCTCGTAGGATAAGCACTCCGTAGGTACGCGAAACAAGCCCAACAGCTAATGCCTAAGAGCGTGGCTTGTTGTTTTCATGGCCAACTCGGTCCGCTACTGCTACCGGTTCCGTATTTGTGCTTGACAGTGTCCGCCCTTTCACCTTGGCGCTCCTGGTGTCCTGGCGGTTAAATTTGCCGGCTGACGGAACCTCACTGGTACAAGACGGGCATCCTGCGTAAAATGCTTCCTCAGGGAGTAATCTTAAATTGAGCACCGCCGAACCTGCTTGTCACAGCACGCCCGAAGAATCCGGCTTGCGAGTCGAAACTTTTTCTTTCGATCGCATTCCTCATCAATCGCGGCTCTTCCTTGACTATTTGCGCGACCCGATCGCGCTGCGCGAGTTTTTTCCGTCCGCGGTACGTTTTCATCACGAGCTGCCCGCCAGAGCGCCTGAAGTTTTGGCCGCGCACCAGACCGATCGCAATTCGCTATGCGAGGCGCTGCAGGACATGAATGCTGCCTGGGGTGCGGGCGAAGAAACCCTAAAGAACATTGAACGGTTGCGCGACGCAGACTGCCTGGCAGTGGTCTCCGGTCAGCAGGCTGGTTTGCTTTCCGGTCCGCTCTACACGATCTACAAAGCGCTGTCAGCGGTGAAACTCGCGGGCTGCCTGTCGCAGCGCAACACCAAGGCAGTTCCGGTTTTCTGGATCGCGACGGAAGATCACGATTTTCCCGAGGTAGCGAAAGCAGAGTTCATTGGCCGCGATTGCAAATTGGCACACGTGGAAGTTTCTCCGGATTTGCACAACGAAGGACAGCCAGTTGGCCGCGTGGCCATTGATACTTCCATCGATGCGGTCGTCGATCAATTGCTTGAACTCCTTCCCGGCTCCGAATTCTCACCGGATCTCGAAGCTTTGGTGCGCGACGCGTGGCGTCCCGGGCGCTCGTATGGCGAAGCGTTTGCGCGCATGATGACTTCACTGCTTGGTGGTCATGGCCTGGTGCTTCTCGATCCGCTTGATCAGAGACTCAAAGCGCTGGCGGCGCCGCTCTATGCGAGTGCGGCGATGCGCGCACATGAAATTGCCACGGCGATCGAAGTGCGTAGTCGAAAACTTGTGGCGGCGGGTTATCACGCGCAGGTTACAGCTTCAGAAAATTCTTTTCCGCTCTTCATTCACGACGCGGGCGGCGCGCGGCATGCGCTGACGCGCTCCAGCGATGGGAAGTACACCACAAAAAATACGGATAAGGCTTACACGGTTGCGGAACTCTCAAGCCTCGCCTTAGCTCATCCCGAGCAGTTTAGCCCGAATGTCACGCTGCGCGCCGTGGTCCAGGATTATCTTTTGCCGACCATCGCTTATTACGGCGGCGCGGCGGAGATTGCTTACTTTGCGCAGACGGATGAAGTTTACCGGTTACTCGAAAGGCCCATCACGCCCATTCTTCCGCGCTCGAGCCTGACGATGATTGAACGACACACCGGCCGAGTCCTGGAGAGATACGGATTGACGTTGGCGGATTTGTTTGCTGGCCCGGACAATGTTTTGAAGCGCGTTGTTGAAGAACACCTCGGAGCGGAGACCGCGAAGTCGTTCGAAAAGACCGAAGGGAAGGTTAACAGTGAGCTTGATAACCTGCGCGAGCAATTGCGCAGTATCGATCCGACATTGGCGGACGCGCTCGAAACCGGACGGCGCAAGATCAACTACCAGCTTGAAGGTTTGCGCACCAGGTTTCATCGCGCTCAGATGGGGCGAGACGAAGCGGCCCACCGGCAACTGCAACGGGCGTTTGATCAACTGTACCCCAATAAAGAATTGCAGGAGCGACACATCAACATCACTTCGCTACTGGCGCGCCACGGGCGCTACGTCATCGAGTGGATCTACAA
>JBGQJH010000470.1:0-2191 GCA_041498935.1 Pyrinomonadaceae bacterium
CGGGTCAATCGTGTTGCCGACGGAGAAGATGTACTTGCGCAAGCGCTCCGCAACCTTGTGGTCATAGGGACCGCCCGCTTCGACAAACGCTCCGTAGGCGTCAGCAGTCAGCACGTCAGACCAAAGATAACTGTAGTAGCCCGCCGAATATGCATCGCCCGAAAAAACGTGCATGAACTGCGGTGTTCGGTGGCGCATTACGATTTCGTGGGGCATTCCCAGCTCGGCGAGCGTAGCCTTTTCAAAGGCATCCGGATCGATCTTCCGGTCGCCCGCCAGGTGCAGCTTCATATCAACCAAAGCCGCGGCCAGGTATTCCACCGTAATGAAACCTTCATTGAAAGTAGCGGCGCGCTTGATTCGACCAACCAGCGCTTGCGGAATCGGCTTTCCGGTCTGGTAGTGAACCGCAAAGCGTTGCAGCACTTCCGGCGTTGAGAGCCAGTGTTCGAGTAGCTGAGACGGAAACTCGACAAAGTCGCGAGCGACGGCCGTTCCCGACAACGAAGGATACGTGACATTAGAGTTCAGACCGTGGAGCGCGTGGCCAAACTCGTGGAACATCGTTAGCGCATCATCCCAGGAAATCAGCAGCGGCTCGCCCGGCTTCCCTTTCACGAAATTTGCGTTATTGGCAACGATCGTTGTGATCTCGCCGTTGACCCGTTCCTGGCTGCGATAGGCGTTCATCCAGGCGCCCGAACGCTTACCCGCGCGCGCGTAAGGATCGAAGTACCACAAACCAACGAGCCGCCCGGTAGTTTTGTCCGTTACTTCCCAGACGCGAATATCAGGATGGACAACCGGAACGGTGGTCGCGGGAGTGAACTTGAAGTTGAAGAGTTCGCCGGCAACCCAGAAGATGCCTTCGCGCAACTTCTCGAGTTGAAGATACTGTTTCACTTCATTCTGATCGAGATCGTAGCGGGCCTTGCGGACCTTTTCCGCGTAGTAGCGATAGTCCCACGGCTCAATCTTGATTCTGGCGCCGTCCTTGTCAGGCATTTTGTCAGCCAGCGCCTGCATGTCGGCAACTTCCTCGTGCACACGAGCGACAGCCGGTTTCCAAACCTGCTCCATCAACTCCATCGCGTGCTCGGGCGTCTTTGCCATCGCGTTCTCGAGCCGCCAGTGTGCGTGAGTGGGATAGCCAAGCAACTTGGCCCGCTCGGCGCGCAGTTGCAGTATCTCGGTGATGATCGCGTTGTTGTCATGCTCGTCGCCGTTGTCGCCGCGGTTGACGAACATGCGCCAGGCTTGCTCGCGCAGGTCGCGGCGATCGGAATAGGTCAGGAATGGATCGATGGAGGAACGTGTGTTCATAATGACCCAGGCGCCCGCTTGTTTCTTCGTTGTGGCCGCGGCGGCAGCGGCGTCGCGCACCGATTGCGGCAAACCCGCCAGCTCCGCCTCGCTCTTGAGCGTGATGAACTGTCCGTCCTCTTCCGCCAAGACGTTTTGACTAAACCGCGTGTAGAGTCCGGCCAACTGTTGATTGATCTGCGAGAGCCGCGACTTGGCGTCAGCCCCCAATCTGGCGCCAGCGTGTACGAAGTTTGTGTAGTAAAGCCAGGTCAGGCGCTGTTGTTCCGGCGTTAGCTGTTTTTTTTCCGGGGAGTTGTAGACCGCGTCGATGCGCTTGAACAGCGCTTCGTTTTGAGTGATCTGATCGTCAAAGGCGGCGAGCCGCGGCGCCATCTCGCGTTGCACCACCTGAAACTCCGGCCCGTTCATAGTTGAACCAAAGACGCTGTAAATGGTCTGGACGCGATCGAGCGTGCGCCCGGCACGTTCCATCGCCGCGATAGTGTTGGCAAAAGTTGGCACGGCCGGATCTTTCGCAATTCGATCAATCTCGCCGAGGTTTTCGGCCATCGCGGCCTCGAGCGCAGGCTTAAACTGTGATACCTGCACGCGATCAAACGGCGGCACTCCCCCGTATGGACCTTCCCATTTCGCAAGTAAAGGGTTCGGCGTGGCGTGCGCGTCGGAAGTTGATTGGGCGTTAGTAGTTTGCATAGCCATGAAGTTGACGCGCTTTGTCTGGTTCAAGTTATGAGTGGTCGCCAAAGCGATCAGTATTGTTGCCAAAAACAGCACGCGGCTGCGTGTGGTCAGGTCGCGCATAAGCACCCTCTTTCCCATCTTCCTAATGTGTTGAGAATTCGCCGCGCCGCTAACCGGCGCCGGA
>JBGQJH010000471.1:0-2172 GCA_041498935.1 Pyrinomonadaceae bacterium
GCCGAGGCCCGTTTGCGCGAGGCTGAAGCACGCTTGCGCGAGGCTGAAGCAGAATCGCAGCGACAGGCTGACGCAGAGGCGCAGCTAAGAGCGGCAGAAGAGGCGCGCCGTGAAGCCGATGCAGAAGCACGAGGGCGAAACCTCCAGTACGCAATCGCTCGAGCGGAAGAAGATGCGCGTCTTCTCGCGCAGGAAGAAGAACAACGAGCGGCCGAGATCGAGGCCATTCGTAGTCAGGCTGCGGCCAGGTCTGAGCAACTCTCGGAGTCATCCATCCCTGAGTTGTCTACAAGTGCCGCGGAAGAGATCGAGCTGACCACCGCTGCAGCGACTGCGGATAGTAGTGATGAAACAGAGCTGCCCGAGGTTGACCTCCAATCGGAACTAGCGAAGTTCGAAGCAATCACGTCATCGCTGCTCACCGAGAGTGGTGAAGAAAGCGCAGCGAGCGCGACACCAGAAGTCGAATTGAGTAGTGACAAATGGGTTGCGTCACCGTTAGCCGAATCGCTTGACAACGCGGCGGCGCCGGCATCGATGGAGACAATGGAGACGACGCAGGCGACGCAGGCGGCGCAGACGGGGGAAACAAGGGAGACTATAGAGACGGGGGCAGACAGTCTTGAGAAGTCGCTCGATCCTGTCCAGGCAAGAAACGTTCTGCAATCTTCCGGCGAAGCGCCGTCGATCTCGGCGTTGGTTGAAGGCTTAAAGAGTGGTGACCCGGCCAAACGCGCCGCAACCCTTCACGAGTTGGCCCAGTGGGACAACGACGATGCCTTTGGTTTAATTACAAGTTTATTTGACGACGCTTCGCCGGACGTTAGAAACGAGGCGGCCCGCGCGCTCCACGAGTTCAAGTCAGATCGCGCTGCGTCTTTCACACGCGCGCTCCGGGAAGCATCAGCCGAGCGGCGCCGCAACATTGCCGCGGCCCTTAACGGCTCGGGCCTGGCAGCCGAAGCCATCGAGAGCCTCGAGGGTGAAAGCCGAGAGAAAACGTACGACGCATTTTCACTTTTGTTCTTGATGGCCAAGGCTGGAGAGGTGCAAATCCTTCTACAAACGATTGAAAAGCACCCCGATATCGCCGTGCGATTGTCAGTGATCAGGCTACTCACTTTCAGCAACCAGCCCGACATCGTTCCGGCATTTCGCAGTTTAGCGGTTAGAGGTGCGCTGCCGACTGAGGTCCGATCCGCGCTGATGGAGGCGATTTATCAAATCAGCAGCAACCTTCGCGAAAACTCGCGGTCGGCCGCGTGATCCCTTTGCTTGTAGTAGGACAGACATTCTTGTCTGTCCACCGTCAGAAAAGAACTTCGAAAGCGAAGTGACAGGCAGGAATGCTTGTCCTACCAAAGCCGTTGAGTCCGACTTCGCCTGATTAGAAGTAATCCAGTAGTTCGGTGACTGACTTGAGATAGATGTCAGGGCGGTGGCTCTTCAGTTTCCAGCTCGTCGGATAGGCGCTGCGCACACCCACCGTCAACATCTTTGCGCGCTTGCCCATCTCAATGTCCTCGGGACTGTCGCCCACATAGCACGACTCTTCGCGGGAACAACCGAGCGATCGTATTGCCGTTTCCAAACCTTCCGGGTGAGGTTTCTTATTCTCCATCTGCTCGTTGCAGATGACTACTTCGAAAATGCCCTTGAGCCCCAACTCGCTTACTTCGCGAACAACGCGAGATTCAGTTCCGCTGCTAACGACACCCAGCCGGTAGCCTTTCTGCTTCAGGTCTAATATCGTCCCTGGCGCGCCGGCAACGGGCTGGGCAGTTTGTTCGCCATAATGGTGGATCCAAAGTTCGTCCGCCTTCTGCCATTTATCTTTCGGTAACCCCATCGCCTCGTAAACGGAATACCAATTCGGCGAATACACCTGGGCGTAGACTTCCGTGTCAAAAGCAACGCCAAGCGCGGCAAACGATCGCTCAAAAGCGGTCAGACCGAGCTGGGCGGAGTCGACCAGGGTCCCATCCCAATCGAAAAGCAGAGTTGTAATCGACGGTGTCCTAGCGTACACGGCGGATCTTCAATGTAATCGTCCTAAGGCGGAATTCGCGGCGCCGGGCAGCAGCGGATAGTTAGTCGGCAATCGCCACCGTTAATTCGCCGAGCGGCGTCGATTGCGAAGCGTCGCCGGCTACCGAATGCTCGCGATCAACC
>JBGQJH010000472.1:0-2165 GCA_041498935.1 Pyrinomonadaceae bacterium
AAGCGACGCTCTGATTCGGTCGCGCTGGTAAGAGAATCAAGTTCGGCTTGTTTTGCGGCGCGAGAGATTTCGGTATTGCTGACAATGTAAACGGTGACTTGCGCTTCAAGCAGCGCCCTTAAGGCGCTTTCCAGCGTCGTGCCTCTGCCGCTATCTATGCCATCAGTCAAAACAATTACAGCGCGTCGCGACTGCGACGAGCCATACTGTTCGCGCGCGGCCAGCAGCAAGGCGTCGTTAAAACGCGTGAACATTCCTGGCACGATGCGAGTTAAGGCGCGCCGCAACTGGAAGCGGCTCCTGGTCCAGTCTTGTATTAGTTGCACGTTGTCATCAAACTTCATAAGACTGATCCGATCGTCCGGCCCCAGACGTTCCGCGAAGCCCTCGGCGGCGCGGCGAAAGTCGTCCAGGTTGCGGGCCGTCGATGATGAAGTGTCAACCATCAATACGGCATCAACTGGTACTTGCCTGAGCGCGAGGTCCCGGAGCGGTTGTTCGTGGTTGTCTTCGAAGACGCGAAAGTCTTCACGAGTCAGGGTGGTTACCAGCCGGCCACTGGCATCGCGCACGGTTACGGGCAGCATGACCTCCGTCGTTTCTACTTTAATCACGTCGCCGGGATTAATTTCCGGTTCGGTTTTTGCCGGACGCGGGGGAAGGGGGGGAAGCGGCGGCGGTTCACCCAAAAGATCGAGGAGCGAAGGTCTGGGAGTGGGCGTCGGCGTGGCCGCGGACTTTTGCCGTTGAGATGGGACGGGCGAGCGCGTCTGGCGCGTCTTACGTGAGCGGGTTTGCGCGGTGGTGAAAGATCCATCCTGCCTGCACATCATTAATGGCAGCACGATGGTAGCTACTAAGCAGAAGATGAATCTCTTATCGGCCGGGCGTGCCATTTGAACCGGACGCTGTCTTTGAATCGCTGCTGTCTCCGGTCGCAGCTTTCATTGCTGACAGGATTTTTTCGGTGACGCGGTGCTTGCGCAGGTCGGTAAGCTTTGCCGGGGAGAGATCAAACTCAACCGGGGACTGTTCGATGCGTCTGATGATTGTGCCTTCGGAGAAACCAGCCTCCACCAAGTCTACTATTGAATCGTTGGTAAGCGTGGCGACCCTTTCAAGTTTTGGCGGAGCGCCCGCCTCGCTGGGAGGACGAAGAATGCGCACCGTGGCGGTTCCCGTGGTAACTGTGTCACCGGACGCGGAGGAGTTGCCTCCACGGCTTTGCGTGTTTCCGCGAACGCCGCCGCTTGATCCAAATATGTCAGCGCTGTTACCGGAATCAGGCTGATTCTTTGACGGGTCTTTCTGCTTGTCGATTGGGTTATCGAGTGGCTTACCTATTTCACCGTTGCCCTGATGGAAAAAGGTGTCGTCGTTCCAGTTTTCGTCAAAATCAACTCCTTGCTGACGAGCGAGCATTGCCAGAATGATTTTTTCGCTGACGCCAGCTCGCTTCAGCTCGATCATTCGCTCGGTTGCCAGATCGAAATGGCTGGCACGCGAGCCTATGATGGCGATAATGGTTTTTTCTTTGAAGTCGGCTTTGACGAGTTTAACTACGGCGGCGTTATTAAGCGGAGCGTCATTGCCTCCGGTCTGCGCAGTCACGGCCGAGCTCTGGCCGAGACAGAAGAAGACGAGAGTAAAACTAAGAATAAAAGCTCTCATGGTCTTTCCTCCGTTACCTCCGTTACCGGCGGACGAGTACCGCTCGCGGTCGGCGCCTTGGCGGCGCCCTTTTTAGGATTGCTACCTTTCTTGTAGCGCTGGTTGATCCGTTTCACGTAATTCTGAGTTTCCTGAAACGGTGGTACTTTATTGCCAAAACTAATCACTCGACCTTCGCCCGCATTATAACTCGCCAGCGCCAGATCTACTCGCCCCTTGAACATCGTCAACAGCTCTTTCAAGTATTGCGTTCCGCCACGGATATTTTCTACCGGATCAAACGCCCGCCGCACCGCGAATCTCCGGGCCGTTCCCGGCATGAGTTGCATCAGCCCCTGCGCCCCCTTCGGGCTGAGCGCTCGAGTATGAAAGTGTGACTCCTGCTCAATGACCAGGAACACCAGGTAGGGATCGACGCCGAACCGAGTGCCATTTGTTCTGATCGATTGATCGATCACCGGGTTGCCTGAAGACCAGCCCTGATCGTTCCAGCC
>JBGQJH010000473.1:0-2132 GCA_041498935.1 Pyrinomonadaceae bacterium
GTTATTGACCGCCGCCAGTAGATCCAAATCTGCTTCGGTGTTGGCGCGTAGTTGAATCTCGGCGCTGATATCCACTTCGCTACGTGACCAACCTTCGATTGTGATCGAACCCTCCGGAGCACCGATGACGGTCAGGGTGCTACCGTATGCAAGCCGGCGCAGTTCATGTCTGGTGGTTGTGCGCACCAGTTGCGGCGGTCGATTCAGTTCGGGTGTTTTTTTCTGCTGTGATAAGGCGGCAGCCGGGAGCGAGAGAAACGCGACAATCAGGACAGGTGCGCAAGCTGACAAAGAGTTCATTAGTTACCTATGTCGGATCCTTAGCTACTCAAATTGGCGCCGTTGGATTTGGCGCGGAAGCTAATCTGCGGACGATGTTATCATCCGACCGTTACCCTACAAACCAATGCGGACGCCTTAATCAAATTGATCAAGAGCGCCCGCCTCGAATCTTTGGCTGTAGTCAGTTTCTTAACGACGTATGAAGGTGATGCTGCCCTGAAAGTTTGTGACGGTCACTTTGGAACGTCCATCAATGACATCTCCGACATACTTGCGCCCATCGCCCAGGCTCTTAAAACCCTTATTCCAAAACTCGCCAAGCGCGATCTTTCTATTTGGCGCTGCCGCTTCCAGATTAAAAGCGGAGTCTGCCGGGATTCGGATAGTTATGTCGCCTTTGCCCGACTGGAACTGGTAAGTGCCGCCGCGAGCAAACTCGCCATCAAAGAAAATGTTGCCAATGGTGTTTTGCGCGTAAACCTGTGAAGCGCTAATCCCACTTAGTTCGATATCTCCTTCCGATGAAACGTGGGCTCTTACTAAGTCACCGTGGATATTGGTGACCGTAATCTGGCCGCGCATTGTTTGCAAATCAACGGAAGAATTGACGGGCACCTGTAGGGTGAAATTCACGTCGCCCACATCGCTGCGTCCGCGATTGTCCGCGCGGACGTCAACAATCAGGGCGTCACTGGACTGCCGCGGCGAGACGTTGGCCTTCGGGGATTCGAGTATAGCGGTCAGCTTAATCTCGTCGCGGTTCCACGACTCGACCGTGATAGTGCCGGAGATATTTTTCAGCTCGATACGAACATTTTTCGCTACTGGATATCGCTTCGACAAACGCGCCTGGGCATTGACATTGCTCAAGCTGAGCGCGCCAGCGAAGAAAAGCGACGCGAACAAAACAAGTTTCGCATAAGAACGGACACGGGGGATCTCAAATCGGGCGGAGAACATTCGCATTTTCATCAGCGTGGGGCTTTTCAACAACCTTGATTCCTTAAGTCTTCAGTCCGGGCGAATCGACGCATTCCACAGGAAAGCCTTCCTTCGGCTAAAGCTCGGCAAACTCCTTCAAGAGCGACAGCTTTTCGTTCAGCGCGGCATTCAACATTTCTTCGGAAACCTCGTCATGGGGATTCTGGCTCAGCGCATCAAGCGAATCGTTGACCGCCTGATCGATCACTTTCAAGTTGCGATCGAAGGTCTCCCGCATCTGCGGACTCCAGCGGGCCTTGTTAAACTCGACTCGTTGGTTCCAATAAGAAATCAACTGCTGTTGTTGCGAGACGCGGTCGCGCACGTTTGCAGCCGCAACGTTCAAGCTCGCGTCCTGCTCGGGAGTTGGAGACTTCGCGGCTCCCCCACTTTGCATACGATACAAACCGACCGCCGTCGAAAGCGAGACCACCAGCACGATCGCAGCCGCTGACGCGACCAGTTGCGGTAAAGAGAGTTCCCAACTGCGGCCTACCCAGTCAGACCAAAGTTTTCGCCGCGCCGGCGGGGGCGCTGCCGCAACCGGACTCGCGCCCGCCTCAACCACATTTCGAATGCGCTGCCATAACGCTTTCTCGTTTGGGGGCGCAGCGTATTCGCCGCGATGCGTGCGGCAAAAGCCCACAATCGCCTGCAGATCGTTGCGCACACCGACACAGTCGAGGCACTCTTCAAGGTGCGAATTGAGCGTTGCTTGATCTTCGCGGCTTAGGGCGCCATCAAGAAAATCGCTAATCAGATCCTGACACTTCTCGCAGTTCATTGTCTTTCCTAACCTCTAACCTGCCACCTGTTTCGTTAATCGTAACGACCCCGAGACAAGCGCGGCGATTTTGGTTTTCAAGCAA
>JBGQJH010000474.1:0-2095 GCA_041498935.1 Pyrinomonadaceae bacterium
AGATTTGAGTATCTGCGCGACAAAGTCTTCCCGAAGTTCTCCATCGGACTCGTGCACGGCAAAATGAAGACGGCTGACAAAGACGAAGCTATGCGGCGCTTCGTCGCCGGCGAAATTCAGATACTTGTTTCCACCACGGTGATTGAGGTGGGCCTGGATGTGCCGAATGCTTCGGTAATGATCGTCGAACACGCGGAACGATTTGGTCTCTCGCAACTTCACCAACTGCGCGGGCGCGTCGGTCGTGGCGCCGAAAAGAGTTACTGCGTGCTGCTTACGTCAGATAAACAAACTGCTGTCGCGGTGGAGCGGCTCGGCATCATGGCCAACACTAACGACGGCTTCGTGATCGCCGAAAAAGACCTCGAGCTGCGTGGGCCCGGCGAACTGCTGGGAACGAGGCAGTCGGGGCTGCCGGAGTTTCGCGTTGCCAACCTCGTCCGCGATCAGCAATTCCTGGAGGGCGCGCGCAAGGAGGCAGACTTTTATCTGGCGAAAGGCGAGAAGTCACCCGAGACATCGAAGATGATTCAACGCGTCAATTCCGACGCGCGCTTTGGCCTCGCGGCGGTTGGCTAGTGGTCATCAAGGAGTAAACCTAACCGCAAAGAGCGCAAAGTGAGCGCAAAGGTCCGCAAAGATGATTCTCTTCGCGTAGGCCGTCTTTCGTTGCGGAACTTTGCGTCTTTCCTTCGCGTTCTTTGCGTTTATCGTTTGCTCGCCTGAGTCTCGGGCAACACTCTTCCAGCCGGAAACAAATGTTGTGCGAATAATCGCCGGAAAATATCGGGGCCGAAACTTGAAAAGCCCGCCATCGCTTGAGGTGCGGCCGACTTCCGATCGTCTGCGCGAGACGCTGTTCAATGTGATCGCGCCGCGAATTGAAGGCGCTCGCTTTCTCGATCTTTGTGCCGGCTCGGGAGCGGTGGGGATCGAGGCGCTGTCTCGTGGCGCCGGTCACGTCACCTTCGTCGATCGGTCACGAAGGATGTGCTCCTTAATCAAATCCAACCTTGATCTTTGCCGGATTGAGGAAAACGAGATCGTGACAGTCCACGCTGAAGCGCACGACTACCTGCGACGCCTGATTCTGCAAGCGCGCGGCGCCTTCGACCCCTGGGATATCGTCTTCTTCGATCCGCCTTACGCCGATGATTATCTTCCGATGCTCGACACCTTCGGTATGCAGGCGTCCAGTTTGTTAACCGAGAATGGCTTGTTGATTGTCGAACACCATCACAAAAATATGTTGCAAGACGAGGCGGGGAGTATAATCCGCAGTCGAATACTCAAGCAGGGTGATTCGGCGCTCAGCTTTTACGAAATAACCACCAGTCCCAGAGGGACGAAATGTTTATAGACGGGGCTCCATAAAGTTTTCGCAGCTCTGGAGGAGCGAAATGTTGCCGATTCGAATCGTCGCTAACAACCTGTCGCTCCTCCGGAGCTCTGGTCCTAGTTTACCTTCCGTCACTTAAGCATTCCGCTCCTCCGGAGCTGTCGCGTGCGGTTGCGGCCAGGCCGCGCTGCGATTCCGTGTTTCTGTGGCCAAAATTAAAATTTTCCAACAGTCTGTTAGGAGAAACCATGAGCACAGCCATCTCCCGTCGTGGATTCGCGAAAATCCTGGGCACCAGCGCCGCTTATGCAGCCCTGAGGCCATCACTATCCATGTCAGCGCCGGCGTTGCGGCTGGTAAGTTCCGCGCCGAATACCGCCGCCGTCGTGCGTCTCAGTTCGAATGAAAACCCCTATGGCCCGTCGCCAATGGCTTTGAAAGCGATGACCGACGCGTTCAGTCTCGCTTGGCGTTATCCCGACGAGCACGAACAATCCCTTGTTGATGCCGTGGCCAGGATGCACGGCGTGGCCGCCGAGCAGATTCTTCTGGGTAACGGCTCGGGTGAAATATTGAAAGTAGCTGCCGCGGCCTTCACGGCTACCGGCAAGAAGCTGGTAGTTGGCAATCCAACCTTCGAAGCCATTCTGGCCCATGCACGAGTAGCACAAGCCGACGTAGTCAAAATAGATCTAACACCAGACTACGCTCACGATCTGCCCAAAATGTTAGCCGCCACAAATGACGCGGGTTTGG
>JBGQJH010000475.1:0-2064 GCA_041498935.1 Pyrinomonadaceae bacterium
GTTGCCGGCTATTGAGGTGTCAGCGAAATTATATCCAGATCCGCGCGGATCGGGCCGAGCGCAGTCATCGCCGTGAGGCGCAGCGGCAAGCGCCGTCGATCATCGCTGATCCAGCCACGGATTTGATACTTATCACCCTGAGCATCGTCGGTCGTGAGCGAGATCTGGATTGCGGGGATGGTCTGCGAACCCAGTTGCACATTTTCCCGCTTCAGGGCAGTGATAAAAAGAGTCTTGGGTTTATTGTTAACGAGGATCGATATTGCGCTGCGTTTGGGAGGAGTCAGACTGAATGTCCGCACTAAATAAAAGTATGAAAGATAATCGTGGGTGCCAATAGGAATCTCGATCCGCTCGCCCGCATCGGTAGTCGCTGTGCCGTAGTCCTGATTTATCGTGAGCTTGGCGACAAAGCGGTCACGACCCTCATTCAAAGTTAATTCCGTACGGAAGGGAAGCAGTGTTTTGGGATCGACATAAGAGCTCATCATGTCGCTTGCCGCAAAGATCTTTTGCAGTGCGTTTGTGGTTTGCGCGTTGACGGTAAAAAACAAGCCATCGTGATCGAAATACTTCGAGTGCGCCCGCACTTGAAATGTCGCCGTGCCTGCTGCGGCCGGAATGTTTGGAAGAAACACCTGATAGTTCAACCGCTCGCCAACCTTGAAGGGCAAGTCCCCCAACCCCGGGTCTTCGCTTACGGGCGTTCCGGGAGTCGCAACCGGCGATCTCGTCGGGGGCGTTCCCGGCTCTGGCGTCGGGGTCGGGGTTGGCGTGACGCCTGGAGTTGTGACAAAGGTTGAGCCTGCCAGTTCGACCTGTAGCTCACCTGCGGAAACACGCGCGACGATCAGAACGGGGACGTGCCTTTGGTCGTCGCTGAAGTAAGCCTTCATGGCATAACTATCACCCTGCGACTCGCTCTTTATGCGAACCTGGGAAACGATCGCGTTGAATGAGCCGACGTTGGTCTTGATCATCTCCCGTCCCGTCACCCGGATTTCGATGTGATAGTTCTGATTTCCTTCACGCGCGGCAACGTTGTAGGTCGAACCACTAGTCAGCGGCAGGGCCCGCAGGCGATAGAGGGCTGACAGGAAATCGTAACTGCCCGGAAGCTCGCCCGTGCGGCCTGAGGAAATGGCTGTAGTTCCCTCGGGCTGATTGAAGTCGGCGAATGACTCCGCAATACGCGACGCCTGGCGAATTGTTTGTTGGCCGCGATAGGGCAAACCAGTCGCCGGATCGACGTAGGTTATGTAGTCGTTGTTTATGGCAAACAACGCCGCATTAACCACGCCGTTAGTTTCAACGTGGGCTTTTAGTTGAATGCCTTCGCGTCCAAAGAAAGTTCCGCGTGCAGCCACGAGCAGCTCCACGTGAGCGGCGCTTATGAAGTTTGAAAAGGAGACGTTGTAAGTCAGTCGTTCGCCGACGCGGTAAGGGGCCGGAGAGAAAGGCTGAGAAGCAAGGTCATCTGTGTGTTGAGCGGAAGACGGTAATGCGAGCGCTCCGAGGACCAACAAAAGACAAGCAGTCGCGAGTTTCAAACTTTGGGTCACCTTTGAATCATAGTGCAAAATGCGATCAGAACAAATTGCGCAGCCTGCCCGCCGGAATTATACACGCAGCCCGCAAGGTTCAGTTCCTTCAAATCGAAGCGGTATTTGCCGCGCTCATCTCCATCTCTTCTACGATCTGGCGCGCCGCCTGGGCCGGGTCCGGCGCGTCGATAATTGGACGGCCCACCACGATGTAATCGGCGCCGGCCATCATTGCCTCGCGCGGAGTCGTTACGCGCTTCTGGTCGAAAAGGGTCGAACCTGTTGGTCGAACTCCCGGCGTGACCACAACGAAGCCAGCCTTCTCCACCGCTGAACGAACCATACGCGCCTCGCGTGGCGAGGCCACTACTCCATCCATGCCGCTTGCTTCGGCGAGCTGCGCGAGCCGCGGAACCAATTCTGCCGCATCCAAACTATATCCAACGTCTGCAAGCGTGGCGGCGTTGGCGCTCGTCAGCACTGTGACGGCGATGATTAAGGGCCGGGTAAGTCCCGCGGA
>JBGQJH010000476.1:0-2037 GCA_041498935.1 Pyrinomonadaceae bacterium
CCACGGCCAGGAGATCAGAGAAGGGAGCGCGCTCGGCGCCATCAAATTCTCGAGCGACACGGCGCTCACTTTCCGCCAGGAAATTCTGCGGCCGTTTCTCGACCATTATCTTAAGGACGCCCCTAAACCGGACATCGCGCCAGTGACGGCGTTTGAAACGGGAACGAATAAATGGCTGCGACTGCCTGCATGGCCGGCTGGCTGCGCTAGCGGTTGCACCGTGAAGCCGACGCCGCTCTATCTCAACGCGGGGCTAAAGGCTGACTTCAAACCCCCAGCGTCAAGCGGCGGAAACGAAGGCGGGCAGGATGCCCGCGCTCGCAGGGATTATGAAGAATACATCTCTGACCCCGCCAAGCCCGTACCCTATCGCGCGCGCCCAATTGATGGCACCACCTGGAGACAGTGGCTGGTTGACGACCAACGCGAAGCGTCAGGGCGGCCGGATGTCCTGGCGTTTGTTTCCGACACTTTGACCGCGCCGGTGAAGATCAGCGGCGAGCCGATTGCAAATTTGATCGCATCAACGACCGGCACTGACTCGGATTGGGTAGTGAAGGTGATCGACCTCTATCCTGATGAAGTCGCTGGTCAGCCGAATATGGGTGGTTATCAGTTGATGATTTCAGCCGACATCTTGCGCGGGCGCTATCGTGAGAGCTTCGCGACGGCTAAACCTATCGCCGCCAACACACCGCTGCTTTTTCGGTTTGCGCTACCGACGGCTAACCATGTCTTTTTGCCGGGCCACCGGATCATGGTGCAGATCCAATCGAGCTGGTTTCCGCTCTACGATCGCAATCCGCAAACATTCGTGCCCAATATTTTCTGGGCCAGGGCGGGCGATTATCGCAAGGCAACGCAAAGGATCTATCACGCGCCCGGCGACTCTAAACTTCAGAGCTTCATCGAACTGCCGCTCGTCGCAGCGCCTTGAACCAAAGTAGGGTCTTGTACTCGAACCCCGGCCTTAAAAGACCGGGCTAAATTCACGCCGACGCTACGCGTCGAAGTGGCCGTCATGATCTTCGCATGAAACGAAGAACTTTCCTGAGACAGAGCGCAATCGCGACGACGGCCCTCGTTGTCTCGTCGCTCAAAACATTCTCGGCAGTAACAAGCGTCTCGGGTGCAACAGCGAGCGCGCAGCGAGTGATTGTTGTGGGCGCTGGGCTGGCCGGACTTTCGGCCGCGTACGAACTTTCTCAGGCGGGCCACGACGTGACGATCCTTGAGGCACGCACGCGCCCCGGCGGTCGTGTCTTCACCATGCGCGAGCCTTTCGCCGATGGACTCTATGCCGAAGCCGGCGCCATGCAGGTCTTTGACAGTCATCCCTGGACGATGAAGTACATCAAACTCTTCGGGCTCGAGCTGGATCCGATCAAGCCATCAGGCCTTAGTTCCATCGTTTATATGGAGGGCAAAAGGATTCAGCTCACACCCGGCAAGAGCGTCGATTGGCCGATTGCGCTGTCGGCTGACGAACGAAAGTTAGGGCAGCGAGGGTTGTGGGAAAAATATGTAGTGCCGGTTTTGCCGGAAGTGAAGGCAGCCGAGGCGCTGGACGCGGTGGCCGGCTCGTTGAAAAAGTATGACCAGATAACATTCTCGGAATTCTTGCGCAGCCGCGGCGCGTCGCCGGCGGCGGTGGCCTTGTTTAAGCTCGGCTTGCCCGCCGGGCTGGGCGACGGTGCGGATGCAGTCTCAGCGCTCGACCTGCTGCGCGAGGCGGTGCACCGGGAAGACAGGAAACAATCCTATACGATCAGAGGCGGCACGGATCAACTTCCAAAGGCGTTTGCCGCGCGTCTGTCTGAAAAGGTCATTTATGGCGTACCTGTGGTCGCGCTAGAGCAAAATGGCAAAGTTGTAAAAGTGGTATGTTCACAGTCCGGCCAACATCGGACGTTCACCGCTGACCACTTGGTTTGTGCAGTTCCATTTTCTGTATTGAAGCGTATCGAAGTCTCACCAGGATTCTCGCGCGAGAAACAGTTGGCGATAGAACAACTGGAGTACACTTCGGTCGCTCGG